>CAMQZX010000295.1 GCA_947039785.1 uncultured Lachnospiraceae bacterium
TTCCAAAAGGTATACCTATTACCAACCATATTTGCCAACACTCGGTCCATCCTAAAGATATGCAGAAGTGATACGCAAGCCAACCCCATATTGTCAGAAACAGCATCGGCAATATCGTTTTCTTCATCAATTCTTTGCCCATCGTTCTTATCCCCTTTCTACTTTTCTTTTTTCATTTTCTCATTATACATAATACTTTTCAAATTTTCAAAACCAGCCCATCGCTGGCGGGATCTCCTTTCATAACCCATATAATCATGTTCATTTTCGGTCAAAAAAATAGAACTAACACGGTAGAACCCTTGATTTTATTGGGTTTTTCCTTGTTAGCCCTATTATCTCATTATCATCTACCTGAACGTCAGGGGAACTGATGGTCAGATGCCTCTTTTTTAATATCTCCTGCTGTGCCCGATTTGCCGTATAGATTGTGATGCCTGACAGCAGGGTTATCACACAAATTGTCATCAAAAATGTAATTGTCATAGACATTTTAAGTGATTTTATTTTGCCCATTTATATCCGACTCCCCATACTGTTTCAATATAATTTTTATCGGTATAGACTGACAATTTATTTCGTATCTTCCGGATATGTTCTTTTACCACAATGCTGTCTCCTTCTCCATCATAGCCCCAAAGCTTTTCATAGATCGTTTCCCTGTCAAAGACCATTCCGGCATTTTGGGAAAGAAACCGGATAATTTCAAACTCTTTATTTGAGAATTCCAACTTCTCTTTTCCATAAAAGACCATTCTGCTGTTATAATCAATCATCAGTTCTTCATCAAACCTTAAATTCAATGCTGTGGCTTTCCGTTCTTCACGCCGCAGATGTGCCAAAATCCTCGCTAACAGTTCGTCCATGCGAAAAGGCTTCGTGATATAATCGTCTCCGCCAACAGACAACCCTTTTATTACATCCTGTTCCGTCACTCTTGCTGTCAGGAAAATAATAGGACAGGACACATGCTCCCGGATCCGCTGACACAACTCCAGGCCGTCCATTTCCGGCATATTGATATCCAGTAATATCATATCTGGTGCGGCGCTTAGTAATTCTAACGCCTTTTTTGCATATTCAGCCGTATACACAAGAAATCCTTCTGCTTTTAAGTATGTGCTCAGCATCTTCCGTATCATTTCTTCATCATCGATAATCAATATTTTATATTTCAAGCCTCTGACTCCTTTTCTTCCCATTGATTGAAATAGTACAGCACAAAAGTCAAAATACCGACAAGTTCCCATTCATAATTGTTCCGTAATCATATTAACTCCCACACCTGTTTTTCTCAACCCACTTTAAGACGGCAAAATAGAACTCCCTTACCTTTCAAATTCGCCACATATTAAAAAACAGACAAGACACTGGACGTAACTATTAACACTCTATTATATTTATTGCCCAAACTCCGACGGTTCCACCAATATCAAAATTCTTAGGTAATATCCAAATAAACATTCTATGTACTCCATATGGCATTCCAATTACCATCCATATTTTCCACCATTCTACCTGTTCAATGGACATACAAAAGTTATACGCCAGCCAGGCCCACGCCGCCAAAAACATCATTGGAAAGACTGCTTTCGTTAATACATCTTTAAATCTCATTATTATCCTCCACCTTTCGTACAATCACATTCTCTTAATCAATTTGTCGCAAACTTCCAAGGTATTTTACCAATAAAAATCGAAAGGAGTTGCCAACGTTCCCACACATCGACAACTCTCTCTAGATCTACTTAATTATGATGACCTACTTTTTCTCTTTCTCAGCATCTTTGATTCTGTAGTAATCTTCCATATCCAGACTCAATTTCACATAAGAGTCCGGTTTGCGTTTTGGGTTGCTCAAGAGACAGACAGTCTCCACATGAGTACCAAATTAGAAAATGTCATCCGCCACTCTGTCAGACAGTCTTTTCTGCATCCGTTTTTCCTCTCTCTCCATTTATAATCTCGTCTGCCGCCTGCTCCGGCGTTATTCAGTTCGGAAGTTTATTTTTTAATATCTGGCAGGTGGTAATTTTTCCAATTCCCATCGTTCCGCCTATTAAGTAAATATTTTTCATAGTCTTCTTATTCCTGCAATTCCAGCACCATAAGATAATCTTCATCCTACTCCCGTATCACCTGAAACCCCAGCTTCTGATACATTCTATATGCATAATTATCCTTATTTACACTAAGGGAAACTTTTTCATAGCCCTTGCTTTTCAACAATACAATCATTTCCTGCATCCGTTTGCTGCCAATCCCCTGCTGCCGAAATTCCTTCTTTACCGAAATAGCAAACTCCGGTTGATTTACAATCTCCCCTGGCGGCTCTTTGACACCATCCTGAAGAAAAATTGCATCATACAAAAAATCTTCCAGCAACGGGTACTCCTCCGGTCTGATCGGACGAATTTCCACTTTATCTACCGTTATAATCTGCTTCTGAACTTTTTTACTGAAACTATGTAAAACAGTACCATAGGCATGGTCAATCATATTAAGAAGTTCTTGGTCAGGGAAGTTTCCAGATAAATCGTATTCCAATAGGGTTGCTGCACAGGCGGGCAGTGATATCCCCTTACCACTACCCCCCGGATAGACTTGCCTGTAAAATTGCCCTGCTTCCGTTGTACACTTTAAAGTAATTTTAAAATCTTCCTGCTTCGGATAAATCTGTGCAAAAACCTTCCCATTCAGTTTATAGCAAATGGGTATATCTCCAAAGGAATAATCTTCATAGGCTTTCCATTTATTCAGACAATATGCTTTGATATCTTCCAACCTCATATTCATCACATTCCTAACTCTGAAAACAAAACCTTTGCAAATTCTTCTCTTGCATATTTCTCTCTCCACGGAGTATGACCGCACTTATCCAGCACGTATGATTTTATATCCACATTGCGATCTCTTAATGGTCGAATAACACCCTCCGGCGGATGCGGATCAACCGCTCCCTGAATCAACACCAGCGGACAGGAAATTCTCCCAAACCTTTCCAACAATTTCCCGGATTTCCGCAATCTGGCTGCTTCCTTCCAGATTTTTTCATGCAAATCTCCGTTTACTTCTGCCTTGTCACTCAAAGATTTTTCTTCCTGATATCCATCTGCTCTGTCACATATTTCACCTAATCGCCGCAGGTATTTATCCTTTTCTCCAACTTTCTCCCCAAGCTGACGCAGAATCTGATCGAATTCTTCCGCTTCCCCCAGTGACATATTTTCTTTTCTGCGTTCTCCGATTTGAGAAACATAATATTCCTCCAAAGGACCGCAGCCGATCAAAATTACTTTTTCCACTTTATCAGGAAATCTTTCCGCAAACAATCCTGCCAGCCATGCTCCCCAGGAATGTCCCGCCAAAATTACTTTTCCAGAACAGTGTTTTTCAATTTGCGCTCTTAATTCTTCTTCCTGTTCCATAATTGTGTATTTTGACTGCATCGGTTCAAGGACGCCAAACTCTTTTGAAATCAATCTGGCGAGTCCGAATGCCGAGCCTGCCGCTCCCGGTCCGCCGTGCAAAACCACAATATGATATGGCTCTTTTCCATGTTTTCTGACCATAATGCCTCCTTTACAGTCACTTTCTATACGGACAAATTCCTGCCCCTCTCTTTTTCCATAGTATGGTAGCAGAGAAAATCTCCGTTTTCTGTTTCAATTTTTTCATAGGAAACAATCTGATATCCACGTTTCAGATACATACTTTCCGCCGGAAAAGAAGCATCTACATGAACCCTCTGATATTTTTCAAAAATCCTTGCTTCCAGTAAATCCATCAATCTACTTCCATATCCCTTTCCCTGATATTCCGGCAAAATAAATAATCTGCAAATTTCGTTCTTCCGAATACTCCCTGTACCTATCAGTTTTCCCTGTACCATCAAAAGATAGATTTCTTCGGAAGACATCACCTCTTCAATCCTTACTTTGCTGTGCAGATCAAGAAAAAACTGCACTGCACCTGATGGGTAATAATGGGGATATATGGTTTTGATTGTTCTTTCTACTATCTCTGATACAACGGCAGGATCATCTGCCATTCTCAACTCCATATCTAAATCTGTCATCTACAGCCTCCGAACCGGAAAGAACATATACCCCTGTCCGTTTTCTTCCAGACAGTTAAAATCATGAACTGCCCCTGCCAGTTTCATTCCCTGATCTTCCACATATGCCAACACCTTCCTAAATATATCCTCTTCCGTACATTTCACATACAAATACTCATATCCGGGAATTGTCCATTTTACCCACCCTTCCGGTGCCTTTGCTTCATCTGTAGCCTCCACACCTGCCAGATACAGCCCCTCTGTAAAGTGATTTTCCCATGGTTTGAAAGAGCGGGAAAAATCGGACATCGCTCCCCATACGCCGCAAATATTTCCGTTTGCGTCTCTTTTTGCAAGATGAGAGACCTCATTAAAATGACTGTTTGCGTCTTCCCATAATCTCTGTATAAAACCTGCACCGTCTTTCGTAGAACCTTCTTTTCCAATTACAGAAAAAGATTCCTTCACACATTTTTTAATTTCCATTTTGTCACCTTTTCATTCTCAGCTTCAATATCATACTATTGATGCTTTATTGAACCGCAGCTGTTTCATAAGGCTATTTTATCAGACAGGGAGATAAAAAGAAATGGAGAAAACAAGATTTCACATTGGTATGGAAAATCTAAAGAAAATTGATGGGAAAGGCGGCGAAGCACCTCATTTTTGTCATAAGCCTTGCCCCATGTGGAAAGAGCACCAGTTATGAATGACTTATGAATCTGTCTCTTATACACATCTGACGCTGCCGACGAAGCTAGAAG
>CAMQZX010000296.1 GCA_947039785.1 uncultured Lachnospiraceae bacterium
ATCCTCATCCAGGGGAATATTACTTACAATTTCGGACATAGGAATCAATTCTGCCGGAAAGATATTCCGCGTATTTTGGTGTGCGTCAGATAAGAGTGCCTGGATATCTTTTTTCCAGAGTTCCAGATGCTTATTCCGAATCAGCATAGTTGCCATACTTCCATCATTTCTGCAATCTAACAATACGTAAAACACAATTGCCAGATCCAGGTATGGAATATGAGGGACATCTTTTAATAGTTCCTGATTCGCTTTCAGATTGACAAACTTATAGAGAATCTGTTTTTGATGTTGTCTGTAGTCAAAAAGGCTATTTACATCTGGTAAATTAATTTTGGCTGCATGGTGTGACAATTTTACGATATCTTCCGCAATTGCGGCGAGTGGAATACCATCTTGAAATCTTTCGTAAAAAACATCCAAATACAGGACGGGCGCTATGTTGGAAGTGTTATCCTTAAAAATAAGCCCATGCAGCTTTGTGTCATTATTTTTGGTAGTAATAGTTGGGCGGAGACTGATTCCGGGATCAAGCCTGTACGCCAGTTCTTTTAGTAAAGCTTCCTGAAACTCCTGATAATTCATTGAAATTCTCCCTTCTGTTCTTAAAAATTTGTATAATTATTCTTGTGTGTTTTTTCGTCCTTCCCTCCTTTCTTTGTTCAGGCACAAAAAAGAGAATGGACACATAAGCGTTCATTCTCCATCTTGCTGCAGATATCTGCAAAATAAAAAAGCCAGAAGTCCCTGCCTGTGGCATGGGTATCCTTCTGACTTGTGTACAAACCTAAACTGCGTGTGAAAAATCCATTCCGGATAACACAAAAATAATTACAAGATAATTTTAACACTAGATATTGTGGTTGTCAAACGGTATTAAACTAAATATAGATTTTCGGCGAAAGCAGAGGAAAATCTCTAAATATGAAATATGAGACGCATATTTGGCAAATATTCACACTTGATAAAAGAACAGATGTTCGCTACAATATAACCAAAGGAGGCGAACGTAAGTTTGAAAAGAATTGTATTTCATATTGATGTAAATTCCGCCTTCCTTTCCTGGGAGGCGGTTTATCGCCTCTGCCATCTGGGTGGGCGTGTAGATTTGCGGGAGGAGGTTGCCGCTGTTGGGGGAGATATGGCGATGCGCCATGGGATTATACTGGCAAAATCCATTCCGGCGAAAAAGTATCATATCCAGACAGGGGAAAGCATTACGGAGGCATTGCAGAAATGTCCGAAGCTGAAACTGGTGCCCCCAAATTATGGGTTATATGAAAAGTGTTCCTCTGCTTTTATGGAGATTTTAAGGCAGTATTCTCCCTGTGTGGAGCAGTATTCTATAGATGAGGCTTTTGTGGATATGACAGGAACTGAAAGCCTGTGGGGAGAGCCGGTTGTGGCAGCTAACCGTATCCGGGGCCAGATTCGGAAGGAACTTGGATTTACGGTAAATGTGGGAGTATCTGAAAATAAGCTACTTGCTAAGATGGCCAGTGATTTTCAAAAGCCAGACCGTGTGCATACTTTATGGAAGCAGGAGATAGAGGAGAAAATGTGGCCTTTGCCGGTATCTGATCTGTTTTTTGTTGGCAGGGCAACAACAAAAAAGCTGTTTAACATGGGGATTCATACCATAGGCGAACTGGCAAAGACAGATCCGGCGATTCTAAAGAGCCATCTAAAGAAGCATGGGGAAGTCATCTGGGGATTTGCGAATGGTATGGATGTTTCCATCGTCCAGTCGGAGGCTCCTGCCAATAAAGGCTATGGAAACAGCACAACCATTGCCTTTGATGTAACCGATGCTTCCACTGCAAAGATGGTGCTGCTTGCCCTGGCAGAAACGGTTGGAACCAGGCTTCGGGCGGCAGGAGTCCGGGCAGAGGTGATTGCAGTAGGGATCAAAAGTTTTGAACTGAAGTATGCAAGCCACCAGATGACGCTTACCAACGCGACCAATATCACAATAGAGATCCACCGTTGTGCCTGCCAGCTCTTTGACGCTTTATGGGATGGGGCACCGATCCGGCATTTAGGGATTCATACCAGCCGGATTAAGGATAACATGGATATGCGTCAGCTTGATATGTTTGATACCACAGATTATGAGAAACTGGAATGTATGGATGAGACGGTAGACAAAATCCGGAGGCGGTATGGAAATGATTCGGTCAAACGGGCGGTCTTTATCGGAAGCAGGATCGACCACATGTCCGGAGGCATCAGCCGGGAGAAGCGGAGCGTGGATTATAAGAAAGTGACAGTGGAATAGGGGGTGTGTAAATATGGGATTTGCAGTCGGGATGGAGAAAGAAAAGCTGCAGGAAAAGGCAGTCAGGGGACGATATGTAAAAGTAGCAGTGGGATGCTGGTTTACTTCTACTGGAAAAGCAATCCCTAAGATGTTAAAATATGAGGACGAAGAAGGGATGCGGCATTTGATGAATAACATCCAGGTTCTGAAGACGGAGCAGAAATATTATGCCGGGATCCTGAGCCATAAATATGTCTGCCAGGCGGTAGTTGGCACACGGATCGAGGAGTTTGTGCTGTTGTATTATCCAGGGGAGAACACCTGGAATATGGTACTGGCAGAAGAATAGAAAGAGGGAACAGATGATGAATCCATTTGAAAAATGCCCTGTTTATGAAACAGGAAGGTTTTTGATGAGGAAATTAGAAGAAAAGGATACAGAGGAGTTATTTGCCTGCTATTCTGATCCGGAAGCAGCAAAATTCTTTAACGGAGATTGCTGTGGGGATGATTTTTATTATACGGATATAGAGAAATTCAGGATTTGTGTGGAATACTGGCTGAGCCGGTATGAAGCAGAGGATTTTATCCGGTGGAGTATTCAGGATAAAGAAAGACAGCTTTTAATCGGAACCGTAGAAGTCTGTCCATCGTTAAAGTATGCAGTGGATGGGAAAACGATGGGGATTTTACGGATAGATCTGAAATCTGACTATGAAAGGCAGGATGTGCTGGAAGAATTGTTGGATGTGCTGCTAAAACATATTTATGAGGAGTTCCAGATTGCATCCGTACTTATGAAGATTCAAAGGGGTGCTGATGAGAGGCAGAAGCTTATCCGAAAGTATTGCTTTGTTCCGGCGAAAGATGAGTGTAATATTTCTTTTTCAGATTATTATGTGAGTTATAAGTAAAAGGAGCCGTCCAAATGGGCGGCTCGGTGTATTTAGTCCTCTGTTAATTTTTCCAATAACTGTGAGTATAATTTATTACTAATATGTCGTCCGGTTACTTTTAAAGTTTCAATACATTTTAGGATTTCTTCTTTTGTTAGAAGATTTTCTTTATATGCTGCCAGAAGGATACCTATTGTGCCCATGAGAGGAATTCCCATTTGTCGGGCAACCTGACGTCCCTTAACTTCATCCATGAGCAGTAAAGAAGATTTTATGGAATCAGATAATACAATTGCTTCACTTTCACCGGCATCTAATCCGGTAGAACGGCGAAGTAAATTAACGGATTGTATATCGGTTACATCTACTTTTTTGATAAATGAATATTCTCTGATTTGTCTGCTTTCATTTGGAAATCTTGAATTTGAAACAAGTTCCATAAAAACAGCATTTGGAATCTGCACTTCTCCAAAAAGCTGATGTATTAAATCCAAATGGTCAATCTTCATTAAGGAAATAAGAGGTGTTGTATCAGAAACAACTATCATACAAGTTCCTCCTTCAATTTCTCCCAGTTATCAAGTTCTTCCTCTATTTCTGATATATCCAGGGAAAGATAGGAAAGTCCCATGTGATTATATAATTCTATCAGGTCGTACTTTGGAATCCCCAGGATTTCAGCCGCTTTTCCGTGTGAAATGGTTTTATCGTTAATATAGGGATATAATAAAAGTGCATTTCTTTGAAGCTCTGCCTGTGGGTTTTTCGGACGTAAATACATTGTCATTCCCTCTGGCACTTTAATATTAACATCTGTAAAAGTCATAAGATCACTCCTTTAAGACTATAATTTTTTGGTTAAATGAAGTTATATTTTATTCCATTATACCCTTTTGAATCTTTTTTCACAACCGAATTTTCTGTAAAAAGAATTACTCGTTGGGTAGCTCGGAGTATTTTGCAGCTATTTAGCAAACCAGTTTTTCAGCATTAAGATAGGCTTCATCATACGTATTCCATTTCAGGTTATCCCCTTCACGTACCTGCATATCTCCAACGAAGGCATAGTAATGGCAGCCGTCCTCATACTTCCGTATGCGGATGTCGCTTTTCTTGAAATCAGGAAAGACAAGGTTCTTTCGTCTGCAGAACTGTGTGTATTCCAGTGCAAAGGTGCATCCGCCTGCAGGATTGATGTAGACCGCGCCATATTCACGGAGGGTATTTAACTGATGCATACCTGCTTCCATATTGAGCCAGCGGAATCCGTCAAGAATATTCCCGTTTCCATTTCTGGCTTGCATGATGGCAGCCTGAAGGTATTTAAAATTCCGGTCATTCATTTTGTTAATCCGTTCTTCTAAAGAAAGGTTTTCCAGAATCTTATCCGGGGAACCTTCATGCAGATACATCAGGAATGCATCCTCGTAGCGTCCATCTTTCATTTTTTCATGATAGTCCGTCAGTTTCTCTACACTGTCAATTTTAAGCCACCAGCCGTCATCGGCATATACAAATAAATATTCCATATTTTCATCCTCGTTTGTTTTAAAGGTAGTGTCAAAAACTACCTGTTTTTTTTGTTACAAAATCTTATAAAAACCTTAA
>CAMQZX010000297.1 GCA_947039785.1 uncultured Lachnospiraceae bacterium
GCATTTATATTATAAACCAGTTCTCAAGCAATAACATGATTGCTGTTTATATAGAACCCATAACAAAACAGATAAACTTTTATACTCAGAGGTCTCCTATGAATTATACCGACATTCACACATTCCTGATCATCGCCTCCAGCCCTTCTCTGTCCAAAGCAGCAGAGTCCCTCTATATTTCCCAGCCTGCCTTAAGCCACCGGCTTTCCAATCTGGAACAGGAGCTTGGCTCAGCTCTGGTTGTACGGCACAAGGGTGTCCGAACTCTGGAGCTGACTGAAGCAGGACGGCGTTTCGTCCCAATTGCAAAAAAATGGGAACAACTTTGGCTGGAAACTCAGAAAATCGATATCGCACAGCCACAAACGCCCCTGCGCGTTTCCACTGTGGACAGTTTAAACGTCTATCTTATACCCCACGCTTCCGCCAGCTTTCTGAAAACTCATTCTGCCTGCAAGCTGAGCCTGATTACCATGCGATCCAACGAAGCTTATCGGGCTGTGGAAAATCACGAACTGGATGTGTCCTTTATCACAAATCCACATTTTTTCAAGAAAGTTCAGACCATCCCTCTTTTTCAGGAAAACATGACTTTTATCTGTGCTGAAAATGCTTCTTATGAAGACACGCTCCCACCATCAGAGTTGCACACAGACAATGAAATCTACATCCCCTGGAGCAACACCTTCCTGATGTGGCACGATTACTGGTTCGGCACACACACGGATGCCAGAGTATCGCTGGATAATATGTCTTTATTGAAGCATTTCCTGCGCCTGGAGGATGCCTGGGCCATCGTTCCTTCCACTGTGGCACACGTACTGATGGAAAAAGGCGGCTTTCGCACCGCCGTTTTGGAAGACGCACCGGAACCGCGAATGTGCTACGCCATTCTCAAAGACCGACGCAAAGCCTCCCCTATGGTAAACGCATTTATCGACGAACTGCTAAAAACCTGCCAGTTCTTCCCGGAAGTGACCATTGTGGGAGAAAAGTATCGAAATTGATATTCCCTGCTGCGCCTCATATTTGTTAACCTTTGTTCTATTTTTAGTTGACAGTTTGCCTCCAGCTATAGTATACTAATCAACGGACAAAAGATTATCTTTCAAAATACTATTATGCAAAAACCAACAAAGGAGAGCAAAATCACATGAATGCAAACGTTGCTTCCAAAAATCACGCACATACAAATGGTACCAAAAACATTGCCCTGATCGGGCTTTTGACAGCAGTGACCTGTATCCTGGGACCGCTGTCCATCCCCCTTCCCTTCAGCCCGGTTCCCATTTCACTGACGAATCTGGCTGTATACTTCGCCATCTACGTTCTGGGTACAAAAAGGGGAAGCTTAAGTTACTTTATTTATCTGCTCGTCGGTATGGCAGGACTTCCCGTATTTTCCGCTTTCACAGGAGGCCCCGGCAAATTACTTGGTCCCACAGGAGGATACCTGATTGGTTTCCTTTTCATGGCGGTAATCTGCGGATACTTTATCGACCGCTGGGCCAACCACATGGCTCTTTGCTTTCTGGGCATGGTGCTGGGCACTCTGATCTGCTATCTGTTTGGAACCTTATGGCTGTCCTATCAGGCAGGAATGCCCTTCCGTGCAGCGCTTGCTGCAGGTGTGGTTCCCTTCATCCCGGGAGATCTGGCAAAAATTATCATTGCGATGCTCATCGGCCCTCAGCTTCGCAACCGCTTAAAAAAAGCAGGCTTAAATTAGCCTGCTTTTCATTTTACAAACTGTCCGGCGCTTTATAACGCCCTTCTTATTTTACGGCCAGATTGCTCTTGCTTTCTTAGCCTTTACTACACGCTCCACAGCAATGAGGTATGCACCGGTACGCAGAGTAGTTTTCTTCTCCTGGGCAATATTCCATACTGCCTCAAAGGACGGATCCATAATGTTCTTTAACTTGGCATTTACTTCTTCCTCTGTCCAGCTTACAGACTGAATGTTCTGTACCCACTCGAAGTAGGACACAACCACACCACCTGCATTTGCCAGAATATCTGGTACCACTACAATATTTTTGCTCTCCAGAATCGGATCTGCCTCTGCAGCGATTGGTCCATTGGCTGCTTCTACAACCACTTTTGCTTTAATCTTATCTGCGTTCTGACCATTGATCTGGTTCTCCAAAGCAGCCGGAATCAATACTGTTACATCCAGCTCCAACAGCTCTTCATTGGAAATATGAACCATTCCCTCTTCCTTGTAGTCTTTCAGCAGATTCTTTCGATCCTCTCCCAGATATTTTAAGATTTCCGGAATGTTCAATCCTTCTTTCTTATAAATACCGCCGGATACATCACTGACTGCTACTACTTTCATACCTTCCTCATGAAGTAACTTGGCTGTGATGCTTCCTACGTTACCCATACCCTGTACAGCAACGTCAGTTCCTTCCACTTCCATTCCCAGTTTCTTCATAATGTTCTTTGTGGTAAACATAACACCACGTCCAGTAGCTTCGTTACGTCCCAAAGCACCGCCCAGCTCAATAGGCTTACCGGTTACTACACCGTGAACACAATGGCCTTTCAGCATGCTGTAGGTGTCCATGATCCATCCCATAACAGCTGCATTACTTCCTACATCGGGAGCCGGAATATCCTGATCTGGTCCGATCAGAGGAGCGATAGCCGCAGTAAACCTTCTGGTGATGGCACGCAGCTCTCTCTCAGACAACTCGTTAGGATTGCAGACTACGCCGCCTTTTCCGCCGCCGTAAGGAATATTTACAACGGCACATTTAAAGGTCATCCAGGCAGCCAGAGCTTTCACTTCATCCAGATTTACATCAGGATGGAAACGGATTCCGCCTTTGGCTGGTCCTCTTGATGTGGAATGCTGAATACGATAGCCTTCGAACACACGTGTTTCACCGTTGTCCATAACTACTGGCACAGATACTTTTAATTCTCTCTCCGGATATTTAATTGCTTCAATATCGCTTTGGGTATATCCCAAAATCGCTGCTGCATCATTTACTACCTTTAATACGTTATCATATGGATTGTATGTATTGCTCATATTTTTCTCCTTTTCTATTATCAAATTATTGTTTACGCTCTAGCACGTTCCCAATTCCTGCTCAATTCCCGCAATTTTCACACACAGGATAAAGATATCCATTGCCTTTTCCAGCTCTTCCACTGTAGGATAAGAAGGAGCAATGCGGATGTTGCTGTCTTTCTCATCGTTTTTATATGGATAAGTAGCACCGGCGCCTGTCAGCACCACTCCAGCCTCTTTTGCAAGACTTACTACACGCTTTGCACAGCCAGGTTTCGTATCCACTGATACAAAATATCCGCCTTTTGGCTGACTCCAGGTTGCCAGGTCAGTACCACCCAGCTCTTCTTCCAGCTTATTCAGTACCATATCGAACTTTGGACGAAGCTCCTGTGCCATTTTCTTCATATGTAATCGGATATTCTCCGCATTCTGGAAAAATTGTACGTGACGAAGCTGATTGATTTTATCATGGCTGATGGTCTGGGCAGACATATGCTTTTTCAGTTCGGCAATGTTCTGATTTCCAGAAGCAACCAATGCCACACCCGCTCCCGGGAATGTAATTTTCGCTGTGGAGAAGAAATAATAGGCTCTTTCCGGATTTCCACATTTTTCACATTCCTCCAGAACATTTTTCAGAGACACTTCCTCATAAATATGATGAACTCCATAAGCATTGTCCCAGAAAATCCTGAAATCTTCTGCTGCCGTCTCCATAGACGCCAATTGAGTCACCACCTCATCGCTATAGCATACACCGCTTGGATTAGAATGAAGAGGCACACACCAAATTCCCTTAATCAGAGAATCCTCACGCACCAGTTTCTTCACCACTTCCATATCCGGTCCATCCTGCAGCAGGGGAACTGGTATCATCTCAATTCCCAGTTCTTCACAACAGATAAAATGGCGATCATAGCCAGGAACCGGACACAAAAATTTCACCGGTGTACCTTCAAATCTGTACTGTGCCCAGGGTTTGCATCCCCCTGTTCCAAACAGTGACAAAGATGCCAGCGTATCAAACATCATATTCAAGCTGGAATTTCCTCCAATAATGATGTTCCCAGGATTCAATCCCAATAACTGGCCAAACAGCTCCTTACACTCCGGGATTCCATCTAAAATCCCATAATTACGTGCATCTGTTCCATCTTCCAAATGATATTCTTTCGGAAGATTAAGAAGCTCATTACTTAAATCCAACTGTCTGGGTGACGGCTTTCCCCTCGCCATATTCAGTGCCAGATTTTGTTCCTGTACAGCTTGATACTTTGCCCACAAATCTTCCAGACGGACTTTTAACTGCATTTGTTTCTCATCGTTCATCTGTCCCATAACCTCCTCCTTTCATGTTGACAGCTTTTTCATACACCAGATAATATAACTATTAATCTGTCATATGTGAAACTACATTTTCCCCAAATATGGTTACTGTTCACTCCGCTCTCAAAAAACACGCTCCATGATGCACAAAAATGATGCAATATGCATTATTTTACGTTGTATATCTGGGAATTTTGGTGCCGATTGCACCAAAACACTTGGCGGGATAGTGGTGTGTGGACAGTAACAAAATATGTTGTCGCTTGCTTCGCTTGTGGCTTGCTTTTATTATAGAAATAGTTTAGAATATTATCAAATACCTATTTT
>CAMQZX010000298.1 GCA_947039785.1 uncultured Lachnospiraceae bacterium
TGTCTCGTGGGCTCGGAGATGTGTATAAGAGACAGGTATTGCGCGGATACGGGGCAGGAGGTTCCGCAAACCGAAGGCGAAATTGTGCGCTGCATCAATGAAAGTTTGGCGTTAAAGTATTGTCTGGCAGCAATGGAGATGGAAGCATGTGTAGGTAAAACATATCCGGTTATTTATATGGTAGGCGGAGGAACGCAGAGTAAACTGCTGTGCCAGATGACGGCGAACGCCTGTGGGCGCCCAGTATCAGCGGGGCCGGTGGAAGCGACTGTTCTGGGAAATGTGGCCGTTCAGCTTATTGCGTTAGGAAAATTAAAGGATATAGAAATGGCAAGGGAGCAGATTCGGAATTCTCAGGAGGTTGTCAGATATGCCCCGGAGCATAGGAAAGAATGGAAACAGGCTCTTATAAGGTTCAGGGAGGTGACAAAATGTTAAAAAATATACCGGCAATTCTCTCGCCGCAGCTTTTAAAGACTTTATGTGAGATGGGACACAGCGATCGTATTGTCATTGCAGATGGAAATTTTCCTGTGGAGAGTGTGGGGAAAAACGCAGTTGTAATACGGATGGACGGGCATGGAGTACCGGAAATTTTAGATGCGGTTCTTCAGCTGTTTCCGCTGGACACCTATGTGGAGAATCCGGTTCAGCTGATGGAGGTTATGCTGGACGATCCGGCTGAAACTCCGATATGGGATACATATAAAGAAATTATACGTAAATATGATAGAAGAGCCAGCAGTGCTGTCGGCTGCATAGAGCGGTTTGCATTTTATGAGGAGGCAAAAAAGGCATATGCGATCATTGCCACAGGAGAAAAAGCCATCTATGCGAATATTATGTTACAAAAAGGCGTTGTCTGAAAAAGGAGGAAATAAGATGGAATTAAGTTATATGAATTTAAGAGAAGAGATATGTGATGTGTGCCATAAAATGTGGCAGCTGGGATGGGTTGCTGCTAATGATGGAAATGTATCTGCCATGCTTGATGACGGTACCTTTCTTGCAACGCCGACAGGCATCAGCAAAAGCTTTATCACGCCTGAAAAATTAGTTCATATTGACAAGAACGGCACAGTATTGGAGGCATTGGATGGATACCGCCCGTCCTCTGAGATAAAAATGCATCTGAGATGCTATGAGGAGAGGAAAGATGTGAAAGCAGTGCTGCACGCTCATCCGCCGGTAGCAACAGGATATGCCGTGGCTCATAAGTCACTGGATGAGTACTCAATGATTGAGACAGTAGTTGCATTAGGCTCCATTCCGGTAACTCCTTACGGAACACCTTCTACCTATGAGGTTCCGGAGGCAATCGCCCCGTATATGGGAGAACATGATGCGGTATTGCTGATGAACCATGGTGCACTGACTGTCGGTGCAGATGTTATCACTGCGTATTACCGGATGGAGACGCTGGAGCTGTTCGCAAAAATCAGCCTGAATGCCCATCTGCTGGGAGGAGCAAAGGAGATATCGAGAGAAAATATTGATCGTCTGATCAGTATGAGAAAGTCATACGGAGTGACGGGCAGACATCCGGGATACAAAAAATACAATAAATAAGGGGGGAAAGGGATGGACTCAAAGAGCAGGAATCCTATTGTTCCAAAGATGTTTGTCGCACAGTTTGTCATGCTGGTTGCCTGTTTTATTTTATGGGGCTTATTAAATAATATGACAGATAATCTGGTACCGGCGTTTGGAAAGATTTTTATGATGAAATCGGTAGACTCTTCCTATGTTCAGATTTCTTTTTATGGGGCATATGCGGTACTGGCAATTCCGGCAGCAATCCTAATTAAGAAATTTTCCTATCGTGTTGGTGTGCTGGTAGGACTGGGGCTTTACATAGTCGGAGCGTTGGGATATATTCCGTCTGCTATTTTGCAGAATTACAATATGTTTTTGGTTTCAATTTTTACTTTAGCCGGAGGGCTGTCTATATTAGAGACAACCTGTAACCCATTTGTCATTTCGCTGGGCAGTGCTGAGACGAGTGTACGAAGACTGAATTTGGCACAGGCGTTTAATCCGCTTGGTTCTCTAATTGGAATTTTCTTTGCGAGATTTCTGATTCTGGGACATTTAAACCCGGCAGGATATGAAGAACGTCTTGCAATGAATCCTGCAGAATTATCTTCTATCAGAGGCGTGGAGTTGCTGTGGATCTGCGTCCCGTATGTAGGCCTGGTGGCTATTGCATTAATCATCTGGGTATTTTTCTTTAAGCGAAAATCATCAGAGAAGGATGAGAGTAGTTCAGTGAATATTGCGGAATGTTTCAGACGGCTTCTTGGCAATAAGAAGTATGTATTTGGTGTGATTACGCAGTTCTTTTATGTGGGAATGCAGATTTCAGTGTGGACATGGACAGTTCAGTATGTTGTCGTTACGATGGGGGTAAACGAAGCAAAGGGTTCAGAAGTATACCTTATTGCAATGGTTCTGTTCATTGTGTGTAGATGGCTCTGTACTGCATTGATGAAGAAATTTGATCCTGCCAAAATGATGGCGGTCATGGCAGTGGTTGGCATTCTTATGGCATTTGGAACGATCTATCTTCCGGTAAACTATTCAATTTGCTGTCTGATCATGATTTCAGGATGCATGTCATTAATGTTTCCGACAATCTATGGAATCGCACTCGGAGGCATGCAGGAGGAAGTAAAGATAGGAGCTTCTGGATTGATCATGGCTATTTTAGGCGGAGCAGTTATCACTCCCATCATGGGAAAGGTTATTGATACAGGTGCTTTTTCTGGAATTGTACATGGTTTTTCAACCGGTGAGGCTGCCGTTCGTTCGGCTTACTTGATACCGGTAATGTGCTTTGCAATTATTTTTATTTATTCGGTAGCATTTATGAAAAAGAAGAACAGAAAGTGAAAGGAAAGAGGAAATGGCTAACAGAATTGTATTGAATACTGTTTCTTATCATGGAGCAGGTGCGATTAAAGAGATTGTAAACGAGGCAAAGGCAATCGGAATCATTATCAACAACCCGGAGTTTGCGGATGTACGTTCCCTGGAAGGAGTGGCTCCCACGAAAAAACATGCGGTTCCGACCATCGCGGTTCCGACCACCGCAGGAACTGCGGCAGAAGTGACGATCAACTATGTCATCACAGATGTGGAGAAGGAACGGAAGTTTGTGTGTGTGGATACCAATGATATACCGGAGGTAGCGGTCGTTGACCCGGATATGATGTCCTAAATGCCAAAGGGGCTGACAGCCTCCACAGGAATGGATGCGCTGACACATGCGATTGAAGGCTACACGACAAAAGCTGCCTGGGAGATTACGGATATGTTCCACCTGAAGGCAATCAGCCTGATCTCTCAAAACTTGAGAGGGGCAGTGGAGAATACGAAGGAAGGGCGAGAGGGAATGGCCCTTGCACAATATATAGCAGGTATGGGATTTTCCAATGTTGGGCTCGGGATTGCTCATTCTATCGCACATACCTTAGGCGCACATTATGATACCCCTCACGGAGTTGCCTGTGCTATGATGCTTCCGTTGGTAATGGAATATAATGCAGAGTACACGGGTGAGCGCTACAGAGAGATTGCCAGAGCTATGGGAGTTGAGGGCGTAGACAGTATGACTCAGGAGGAGTACAGAAAAGCGGCTGTTTACGCAGTGAAAAAGCTCTCTGAGGATGTGGGAATACCGAAGAACCTGTCAGGCAAAATCAAAGAGGAGGATTTACAGCAGTTGGCAGAGGATGCCTTCGCAGATGCATGCTGCTCAGGAAACCCGAGAGATACCAATGTGGAAGAACTGAAGGAACTGTACAGAAAAATCATGTAGGTTCAGGACGTGAAAGAAAAATATGATATCGAAAAGCCGCCATACCGTGTGATGATATGACGGCTTTTTAGTGACGTATATGATGCAGGACACACGTTCCAATGTCCAGATAAAATTTCTGGTACAATTTTCTGTAAATCTTGTAGACCCGGTCACGGTCAAACACCATAAAGTTATTTGCCATCAGACTTGATTTCCATGTAGTTTTTGAGCACGCCGGTAAACAGGGCGAAGTTGCTGGCAGTGAGAAAGATCCATCAGCTCGGAAAGCCCGCTAAAATATAGAGTGTCATAAGGCTTGTTGAGGAATCGTTGAAAAATAAAGGCTTATAGGCAGCCATGGGCAAGGCTTGTAATAAATTGATTATGGAATTATAGATAGGTACATCAGAAATGATGTGTTTTTGCTTCTTAAAATGAAAAAGAAGTGACTTCAAGAATGGGATAATAGTATAATGGTGAAAAGAATGGATATAGTTACATAACTGTTGCAGAGAATAAATAGTTGAAGAGAGAGTATCATACATGCAAGAATCCAGTATATTAATGTATACAACAGGAGATGGAATAACAAAGATAGAAGTTACTTTTGATGATGATACTGTTTGGTTGTCCATTAACCAGATGGCAGAGTTGTTTCAACGTGATAAATCATCGATTTCTCGTCAAATCGTTATGATGCCAGCCTGATGGATTCCAGAATGACAGAAAGAGGCTTTTTTAGATTGAGAACGTCTTCGTTCTTGTTGTGTGCTATATTTTATATGTTACTGTTCACTCCGTTCCCAGCAACACGCTGCGCGATGCACAGAAATGAT
>CAMQZX010000299.1 GCA_947039785.1 uncultured Lachnospiraceae bacterium
GTGGGCTCGGAGATGTGTATAAGAGACAGAAATATTTTATTCTTCAAATTTCAATTCCACAGTCTTTCCATCCTTGCCGGGATGGGCATTTTCAAAAATCCCCCTCACACTTGCCATATATTCTTCCGGGTGAACCAGGGAAGGGCTATAATGGGTCAGCCACATCTCACCAACCTGGGCCTTCGCAGCCAGAGTGGCCGCTTCGCGAAAGGTCATATGCTTATATTCTCTGGCTTTTGCGTCCTTATCCGGCTCTCCGTACATACCTTCACAAATAAAAAGGTCGGAATTTACTGCATTTCTCTCAATGGATTCCGTTGGCCGTGTATCCGTTGTGTAAGTGACCTTCAACCCTTTGCGCTGTTCACCCAGTACCATCTCCGGGTAATAGGTTTTATCTCCGTCCTGGATAATCTCCCCTTTTTGGAGTGGATTCCAGAATCTCTGAGGAATCCCATGTTCATTAGCGCGCTCCACGGAAAACTTACCCTGGCGTGGGATCTCTATGGTATATCCATAACAGAGAACATTATGATTCACCCGAAACGCCTTGATGTGGTATCCATTAATCTCAAAACTCTCCTCCGGTTCTCTTATTTCTACAAACCGAAGCTCAAAGGGCAGCTCCGGAGCAATTACTCTCAGCGCCATTACCACACGTTCCAGTCCCCTGGGGCCGATAAGGGTCAGCGGTTCAGTCCGTTCCGCATTTCCCATAGTCAGAAGCAACCCCGGCAATCCGCTGATATGATCTCCATGATAATGAGTGAAGCAAATCACATCTATGGGCTTGAAGCTCCATCCCTTTTCCTTAATTGCCACCTGAGTCCCCTCCCCGCAGTCAATCAGCAGACTACTGCCATTGTAACGGGTCATCAGCGCGGTGAGCCACCTGCGTGGCAAGGGCATCATACCTCCTGTGCCTAACAAACATACGTCTAACATTCAAGTTCCTCTTTCTATACTTAGTCTTCTATTAAGATGTAAGGGCCAAAAAGTATTTTGACCCTAGAGCGTGTCTGAAAATTACTTTCCGCAAGATGTATCCCACAAAGCGGGGGATGCAGATTGGGGAATGAATTTTCAAATACATTCCAGTGTACTGGCAACCTGGAGTACACCAGAATCATATTAATTCATTGGTATTTTCCACCGTCACTCCAACAGCAAAGGTTTTGATCCATTGGTCGTAACACTCCTCACACAGATCAAAGGAATGTATCTCCCCATCTTTCTCGGAAAAATATCCCCAGCGAGCTTCTCCGTGAAACACCTCTTCTTTGGCAATACCGTTTTCCAATATAATTTCTTTCCCACATTTATTACAAACAATCTTCTGCAAGTTCTTCTCTTTCTGGTTTACGTATTTTCTCATCTGTATCCTCCTGTGAACTGTCAGTTGTCCTGTCATATTTCTATAGTTACGCAATTATTATATAGTAGAAACTGTTTCAGGTGTAGTGGGAATAAATGTCATCCTCTGTTCATGAGTATTCCGTCTTCCACTGGTTCCTCATAATAATCAGGGCGGATTCCCACCTGTTCAAAGCCAAGGCTCTGATACAGGGAGATTGCCCGTTGATTGCTTTCTCTCACTTCCAGATGGAGCTGGGTAACCCCTCTCTCCTGAGTTTTTTGAATAAGAGCCTGTACAAGCTGGCGTCCGATTCCCCGTCCCTGACGATTGGAGGATACTGCCACATTGGTGATGTCTCCTTCATTAATAACCATTACCACGCCGCAGTAGCCCACAATGGCTCCTTCCTCCTCTGCCACCAGAAACATGGTATCATCTCTCAGCATAAACGAAAAAAAGCCATTTTCACTCCAGGGTACTGAAAACAAGCTGTTTTCAATAGCTATTACTTCCTCCAAATCGGTAAATTCCATCTCTCTTATCGTGATCATTTTGCCTTCTTCGCCTCTCTCTCTGCTCTTTCCCGTTCTGCCTGGGATACCCGAAGGTAATCCGGCTTATGCTCTGCGGCAGTCTGAATTTTGCCGTCTTTATAGTATTGCAGACCCAGCGCCGCCACTGCAGAAGCACGCTGCTTATTCAAATGAGCCGGGGCAAAAGTGTAGGGCACCTGTATTTTCTCCCCGATGATTTCTGTAAATACTCCAACTCCATCCCCCATGAAAATCACTTCTTCTCCCAGGCCGTTGACTTTTTCCAGGATTTCTTCGATGGCGACAGCGCACTGTTCCTGAATCGCCTGAAGCTTATGTTCCCGAAAACGATAGATTCCTGTGTATACCTGCGAACGTCTGGCGTCCATCAGAGGGCAAATGACTCCTTTGGTGTCATATAAGTTATATGCCAGTCCTTCCACCGTCGGAATTGCAATCAATGGCTTGTCCAGGGCAAGTCCCAGTCCTTTGGCTGTGGCTGCTCCGATTCTCAATCCTGTAAAGGATCCAGGTCCTGCTGCCACGGCGATGGCATCCAGTGTATTTAAATCCAATTCGATCATTTGCGCCAATTCGTCCAACATGGGAAGAAGTGTCTGGGAATGGGTTTTCTTATAATTTACAGTGTACTCTCCCAGCAGGTTATAGTCTTCCACAACTGCCACAGATGCCACAATCCCTGAACTGTCTAATGCTAATATTTTCATATTTCATCCATCCCTTCTATAATAATCCGGCGATAGTCAAAGTCTTTCTCTAAATCTTTCTCAATTGTGATGGAAATTGCATCCTGAGGGATAATCTCCCCGATCAGGTTAGCCCATTCCACAAGACAGATGCCTTCTCCATAGAAATAATCCTCGTACCCAATCTCATCCATCTCCTCAATGCAGCCAATACGATAGACGTCAAAATGATAAAAAGGCAGTCTCCCTTCCTCATATTCCTGAATAATCGTAAATGTGGGACTGGATACTGGTTCTGTAATTCCCAATCCCTGGGCAACTCCCTGAGTAAATACAGTCTTACCCACACCCAAATCGCCCACTAATGTATATACCTGACCCGGGCGGGCGGCTTTGCCGATTTTTTCTCCTAATTCAAAAGTCTCCCGGGCATTATGTGTCTCTATCATCATATGATTGATTCTCCTTGCGTGTTACCGTTCCCCATATTATAATATATTTGATTGCAATTTTCAAACAAGATTAAGGGATGCAAATCACCTTTTAATTCCTTAATCAAATATAAAGAAGGAGTGTATATAATATGGCAAATCCAGTAGTTACCATCACTATGGAAAACGGCGATATCATGAAAGCGGAACTGTATCCGGATATCGCACCAAATACAGTAAATAATTTTATCAGCCTTGTTAAGAAAGGTTTCTATGATGGTCTTACTTTCCATCGTGTCATCAACGGCTTTATGATCCAGGGCGGCTGCCCTCAGGGTACCGGTACCGGCGGCCCCGGCTATAACATTAAAGGCGAATTTACTCAGAATGGCTTTCAGAATGATCTGAAGCATGAGCCAGGTGTATTATCCATGGCAAGAACCATGTTCCCAAACACCGCAGGTTCTCAGTTCTTCCTGATGCACAAAACTTCTCCCCATCTGGACGGAAGCTATGCTGCCTTCGGTAAGGTAACAGAGGGGCTTGATATCGTTGATAAAATTGCTCAGGTTGCCACTGATTACAGTGACAAACCTCTGGAACCGCAGGTAATAAAATCCATGACCGTTGATACCTTCGGTGTTGACTATCCGGAACCTGAAAAATGTTAATTCAGCAATATAGTCAAACATCCTCCAAAATCAATGATCAAATAATTTATATTCACCGTTGATTTCGGCAAAATATACTTCCTCGTTCTTCTGCATTCTGGCGCGGCCGCTGGTGGCTTCTGTGATCACCTTCCCAATCCGTTCCACCTGATGCACTGGAACGAGGATTTTCATTGTAACAATATCGGTGTATTGGGCATCCAGTACCGGAAGAGAATGCTCTCCTGCAATGTACTGAATCTTTCCGATTCCGTTATAATCTGTGATTACCTGCAAAACTACTCCCCACTGTTTCTCAATGACAATGCTGTTTTTCAACCCTTCCTGGACAGCCTTGGAATAAGCTCTCACCAATCCGCCTGTTCCAAGAAGAGTTCCGCCGAAATATCGGGTGACAATCACTGCCGTATTGTATAACTCTTCTCCCAGCAGCACATCCAGCATCGGTCTGCCTGCCGTTCCGGAAGGCTCTCCATCATCGCTGCATCTTGTGACCTCTCTGTGTTCCCCTATAACATAAGCATGGCAGTTGTGCCGGGCATCCCAGTATTTTTTCTTAGTTTCTTCGATAAAAGCTATGGCTTCCTGTTCCGTTTCCACCAGCCTTACATTGGCGATAAACCGGGACTTTTTCTCCACAATCTCACCCAGGCCGCCTTCATAAATAGTTTTATATTGTTCCAGCATATGTACCTCCATTCAAATATGCCCCGGCGTACTTCTGCATATATCTGCAATCCGCCGGAGACTTTATCTTGGAAGGAGTTTGATTCTTATTTCCTCCAAGATAAACAATTGTAAAAAATTACATATTGCACTTATATTTTCCTTATAAATTCCCATACTATAACTGTTCCCAGAGAGAATTACTGTTCACTCCATTCCAAGCAACACACTTTACACTTCACAGAGATATTGTGGG
>CAMQZX010000300.1 GCA_947039785.1 uncultured Lachnospiraceae bacterium
ATACCATAGATTTTAAAGTTTGTAGGAGAAAAATTACAAAAATGTGAAAAAAGTTTTAAATTTTTCAATTTTATTTCAAGGATTAAAAGCTATAATAGCGCATGTGATTTTTCATAATAAAATGCAAAAAGATGGAGGCAGTTATATGAAAAAGATGAAAGTACTATTGCTGCTTATGGCTCTGGCTGTGGGAATGACCATGTTTACAGGCTGTTCTTCCGGTAAAGGTTCTGATCAGGGAAGCGAAGCGGCCCAGGAACAGGGCAGCTTTGGAGAGACGGTATCTGCAGGCGGATGGGAATTCACCGTGGAAGATGCCATGAGTAATAAATCGTTGGAAAACGTCAGTGTAAGTCTGGGATATACTGGTGTGGAGACCAATGATTTTGTTCAGGAAGCAGAAGAGGGCAAGGAATATTGTCTTGTAAAAATGCAGATTGACAAGAAGGAAGCCACAGAAAATATCAAGTGGGAATCTATGGTACTCAAAGATGGTGATGGCAATGAATACCATCGAATTGATGACGATTTCCTGACAGAGCTTGGTATGGCACGTATGTCTGGTTCAGATTTGAACTTCGGAGAAAACGGAGGATGGATTGCTTTTGAGATTAATGAAGGAGCCAAAAACCTGACCTTAAGCTATCCATTTGAATCTGAAACTTATCAGGTATCCATTGTTCCTTCCGATGGTGTGGAACAGGCAGAAGGTGAGGCAGAGGAGCAGGCAGCGGACGACAGTCTGATTGTGAGAACAGATGTGTTTGCCGCTCAGGA
The DNA here is from genome assembly GCA_947039785.1 of uncultured Lachnospiraceae bacterium. Classification (GTDB taxonomy): domain Bacteria; phylum Bacillota; class Clostridia; order Lachnospirales; family Lachnospiraceae; genus JALFVM01. The sequence goes on from CAMQZX010000300.1 coordinate 778, forward strand.
GGCAGTAGATGCTTCATTGGCAGCAGAAGCCAGGAAGGGATACTCTTTTGAGGAACCCAATGTGATTTTGAATCCTTATGGGACTTCACCATTGAGTGCAGTGGCAATTTTCTCCACAGAGCAGTCTGTAGGCGGAACCGTCACTGTGAAAGGTAAGTCTGCAGAGGACAATGTAGTAGGAACTTTCCAGGAGGGAACAGAGCACATCGTTCCCATTTATGGCTTATACAATGGTGAGACTACACAGGTGGAGCTGACGCTTGACAGTGGTGAAACTTCCACTTTTGAGGTGACAACAGAATCCCAGGAGCTGAACATTGGAGAGATCACAGCGGAAATGCTGGATGACAGCAGCTATGATTATTCTCAGTTGATTCTGGCATGCTCCACAGGGGGAACCTTGTATGCAGTGGACAGCAAGGGCGAGATTCGCTGGGTATATCAGGATGGTGGTACACTGGGTGTGCATCAGCTTACCAACGGGCATTTGGTATTGCCTACATCCTATACATTAAAGACTTCCTATTACAAATCTGGTATCAAAGAAGTGGATTTTACAGGTAAAGTCTACAAGGAATATGCAATTCCTGGCGGTATGCACCATGATTTCTATACCATGAGTAATGGAAACTATCTGGTGGCCAGTGACAGTCCGGATTTCAGTTCTGTGGAAGATTGCATCGTGGAAATCGATAAAGACAACGGTGAGGTAGTCTGGGAACTGAATATGGCAGATATTCTGGAGCCCGGTGACGGATCTTCTGCGTCCAATGAAAGTGACGGAAGCGAAGAACTCGACTGGTTCCACAACAATGGCGTCTGGTACGATGAAGAAAATGACCTAGTTCTTCTGTCTGCAAGACATGTGGATTCCATTGTGGCAATTAACAAATCTGATAAGACACTGGCATGGATTCTGGGAGATCCGGATGGCTGGGAAAAGGTAGATGAGAAATATTTCTTTACTCCTGTGGGAGACGATTTTGAATGGCAATATGCACAACATCAGGTTACTCTTTTGGACAATGGTGACGTGATGATGTTTGACAATGGTACTGCCAAGGTAAAACGTAAAGATAATGATAAGAGAGTTACTGGTGACGATGTATATTCCAGGGCAGTGGTATACCATATTGATACAGAAAATATGACCATCCAGCAAGTGTTCCAGTATGGTAAGGAGAGAGGCGCTGAGTGGTATTCTGACTGGATTTCCGGTTCGGTATCTCTGGACGGAACAGTGAATAATCTGTGGATTACGGCAGGGTCTCATCTATACAGTGCGGAAGAAGACAGACATGATTTCTATCCTGCTGATATGTTTATTCCGGGACTTGTGAAGTCTACTCATATCGATCAGGTGGTAAATGGAAATCTTGTGTACGAGTTACAGATATCCGGAGACGGTATTGGTGCACTGACTTTCCGTTCCTTCCGTATTCCAATTTATGCTGCCGGTGCAGATCAGGATGTAACTTCTGAAGGTGTACTGATGGGGGAACTGGGAGAGAAACCTACGGTTGAAAACAGCATTTCCATAGACGATGCGGAAGCTATGGATATCACCGGTTGGAATTTCACTTTGGATGACACCAAGTTTACCGTGGCTGGAACTTACAATACAGAGACAAAAGCCACCGAATTAAAAGAAGGTTATCTTGTTCTGAAAAATGGCGATGATGTGAAGTCTTATGCCATCAATCAGAATGGTTCTGATGGAGAGAATGGCTCTGCAGTAAGTGTCAGCGGCTGGACTGCTGTAGATGGCCTGGAGGGCAGCACTTATGAGATTTATCTGGTACTGGATGGAAAGGCTTATGCTGTCGGCAAGCAGGTGCAGATTGATCACAATGAGGTTTACCGGGATTTGGAAGGTAATGTATACTATGGATACTATGACAAGGTGGCAGATGCTACTACCGATGTAACTGCAACGACCCTGATTTCCGGAAATGATGATTATGAAGTGGAGACTACTCTTGCCAGAGAAGATACTCTGGTGAGAAGTGCCAAGATTATTGATGATGAAATTCAGGCAGAGGTGGAGAGTGGCGAGCATACCTGGGAAGATCCTCTTGTGCTGAGCAATCCTTATAAAATTGCTCCTCTGACCGCTATGGTTGTATTTGATACTGAGGAGAGCTGCAAGGTACGTGTAACTGTAAAGGGCAAGGAAGAAGCCTACGACATTTCCGGCGAGGTGGATGCGGCAAAATCTCACAGAGTTCCTGTTATCGGTCTGTATGCGGATATGGAAAATACCGTTGTTTTGGAGCTTTTGGATGACAATGGTGAAGTGACAGATTCCAAGGAACTGAAGATTCAGACAGACGGTCTCAGTGCATCCTTTGACGATTTGGTGCAGCCGATAGTCACATCAGGAGAATCTGCCTTCGGTCTGACTGTGGTATACGGACAGCGTTCCAACTACCCATATGCCATTGACGCATCAGGAGAGATTCGCTGGTACCTGAGAGAAAAATGCGGAAACTACGGAATCTTCCAGTTGTCCAACAATCGCTTTATGTTCCAGGACGATGCCGGATATACACCGACCCACAGAAAGCCTCAGACCACCAATCTCTATGAGATGGACTATCTGGGACGAGCGTACCAGCTGTACTACATTGCTAATGGTATTCACCACGATGTGAAGGAAATTGAGCCGGGCGGCAACCTGCTGGTACTGAGCAATACCCTGGAGGGGTGTGAGGAAGAGGCTGTTTTGGAAATTGACAGAGAGACAGGAGAAGAAGTGAAGCGTCTGGCTATGACCGATGTCTTTGACGAATCTCTGGCTACTGCTGTTGACTGGGCACACTTAAATACTGTTTCCTATAATCCGGAAGATGATACCATTCTGTTGAGTCCAAGAAATCTGAACTCCGCGGTGAAAGTGAACTGGACTACCCATGAGATTGTGTGGATTTTATCTGATCCTTCTATCTGGGAAGGAACAGAATATGAGAAGTATGTACTTCAGCCGGAAGGAGATTTCAACTGGCATTATCAGCAGCATTCTGTCTATGAGGCAGGCGCAGATCTGGATGGAAATCCGGATACATTGGAGATTTCTCTGTATGATAATCACTGGGATGGATTTGCTCCGGTAGATACCTTTGATGGTATTGAACAGTCCTTTTCCAAGATTTACAGTATTGATGAAGAGAATATGACAGTGAAGCTGTTGAAGGAATTCCCCGGTGTACTGTCTTACATCACTTCCAATACCATTTACGATCCGGACTCCAACCATGTATTCAGCATGAGTACGCAGATTTATGAGCCGGAGGATGAACGTCATGCTATGATTTATGAGTATGATTATGACACTGGTGAGATTATCAATCAGTTCTCTTTAAAGAGAGTGGCTTACCGTGCTCATGAGATGGTTGTGGACTGGAATGATCTGGCACAGCCTATGGAAGTGAAAGAAAACTATATCGGAGGTATGTTAAAACCACTGGTTGAGCTGGATGAGGCCATTGAAGCTCCTCAGCAGACCATGCCGGAAGAACTGGAAATGAAGCTGGTGGGTGATGTTATGTATGTCAAAACACTGGATCACCGTGTTTCTCAGGTGATTTTCCAGGGTGAGGATCATACATATGTTTATGATGCTACTGTGACAAAACAGGGTAACAAAGCATACCTGGCATATGAAGCCAGCATCGTTATGCCAATCGGAGATATGGAGTCCGATGAGTATAAGATCTGGATGGTATATCAGGATGAATTCTGTGATACTGGTCATACTATTAAAAAATAAAATATTTAAAGGAAAAGCCAAAAAGGCCGTCATCTGAGAAGGTGCGGTCTTTTTGGC
>CAMQZX010000301.1 GCA_947039785.1 uncultured Lachnospiraceae bacterium
TGTCATGGGCACTGCCAGTGATAAGGTCAGAGCCATGGCCCCCAATATAACGATTCGTTTCATATTTACTCCTTAAAATGTTTGAACTGCCTGAGCCGGTTACTTGCCAACTGCCCATGGTAATGGTTCTCTATTATATTCTGTCCCAAAATTAGCAATCCAAACATATTTAAGGTAATGAATGGCAAAAAAAGAGGGTGTCGCAAAATCATTAAAATAGATGATTGAGCGACACCCTCGCTCTGCATGCAGAAAAAAAATCAGGAGAAAATCATTTTCGATCGATTTTCTCCTGATTTTGGGCATACTTTAATAAGCATACAGTTTTTCTTTTGTATTTATGCACTCGCTTTTAGATCAAACAAATAGCTTCCAGTCCGCTCATTCTGGATTTTTCTATGTAGTTTATTTAGATTGTACCCCATACTCAACAGGAGAATCTCTAGTTTTACCTTCTTCTTACCTCGCAGCAGGAATCGTTGGAATCCATAGTCATTTTTCAAAACCCCGAAGGCTCCCTCTACCTGGATCGAGCGATTCGTCCGGTACTTAATTCCCTTCTCGCTCTGAATGTTTCGATATGATTCCTCACGCTTCTCCAAAAAGCTTTTGGACACATACATACGCTTGTTTCCCTTCGCTTTGGTGCATTTCTCTTTATAGGGGCAGCCGGTGCAGTCCTCACATTCGTATACCGTTACCTCGGATTCATACCCACTTTTGCTGCGCTGCTTTTTCAGGTAGATCACCCGCAGTTCCTTTCCGGCATGACAGATATAGGTATCGGACTCCTGGTTATAAGCCATGTTTTCCCGTTTACTGATATCCTGTTTAAAACTCCGCTTTTTCCATTTTTCATAGGTCTGAGGTTTAATGTATGGCTGCTGCCCCTCCTCCCGCAGATAGCTGTAGCCTTCTTCACTTTCATATCCCGAATCAGCTGTAACACTTGGATAGTTAAAACCCAGCTTTTCCTTCATCCGCTTTAAAAATGGCACCAGCGTCCATACATCGTTCCGATCCTGAAATATATCTACCGCCACAATGTATTCGCTGTCTACTCCAATCTGTACGTTATACCCTGGCTTTAACTGGGCGTTGCGCATGTGGTCATCTTTCATATGCATAAACGTTGCATCCGGGTCTGTTTTACAGTAGTTGTTCCTTCCCTGGAAGCTGGCTGTATGCCAGTCATAAGTGGTCTGACGCTCCAGGTACCTTTGGAACAGCTCCAGATACCGCTGTTCGATGGATTTTCGTTTTCCACGGCCGTGAACGAACTCTATGTTCCGCTCCCTGCATATCTCCTCCAGAAAACGGCAGATTTTCCGGAGGTCCTGTACCCGGTATTCAGTTCCTACACGGAAAGATTGGATAAACTCCTGGTTTACAAGCCTCACCGCCTCCTGGATTTTAATGAACATTTTTTCTTCCCATTTCCCAACGGATTTTTTCCATACGAACGTGTATTTATTGGCGCAGGCTTCTAATTTCGTCCCGTCAAGAAAGACGGTTTCTTTGGAAAGTTCACCTACCCGTTCCAGACGGTGTACCATCTGATAAAAGAGGTCCTCACATGCCTCCTCCAGAAAACCGGAACGAAACCGGGCAATGGTGCTGTGATCCGGCGCTTTTTGTCCGGCTAACAACCACATGAAGTTGATGTCCCGTTTACAGGCGGTCTCAATTTTTCTTGATGAATAAATGGTTTGGGAATACGCATAGGTCAGGATCTTGAACATGGTCTTTGGGTCCACTGCCGGATTTCTGCCTTTGGCAGAGTAAGCCTGATAAAGCTTTGTATAGTCTAAATCCTCCAATTCGTGGCTCAGCAGTCGGACAGAATCATCGTTCGGAACCAGCCCTTCCAAACTTAATGGCAAAACCAGTTGATAAGTGCGGCCAAGTTCGGTATAATCTTTAGTAGTGTAATTAGTTATTCGCATACTTAATTATACCACGGATGGCGGACTCTTCGGAGCCCGCTTTTCTGTTTTTGTACAGAAAAGAAGCTGTTGCTCCAGTAGATTATTTATCTACTTTTGCAACAGACAATCATGAGAGAATCTCACCACAATCAATGAAAACTGGATACTGGCTATACGCTATGTCGTGGTATACTTAAGGTGCCGAATAAAGTCGGAAGGGGATTGGTGTTTTCAAGCCCGTGCGACAGACTGATTTTCAGCTCCTTAGGTGTACCACTTTTTGTTTCCATCGTAGTTTGATGAGGACGCAGGACAGCCAACAGTTTAGCAAGGAGCTGCATCGGCTTATGCGAAGGAGGTTTGTTTTATGGAAGTTTTGTATAAGCGGTGTTGTGGGATTGACATTCACAAAAACATGATGGTGGCCTGTGTTTTTACGAGTGTCAGAAAAAAAGAAATCCGTCAGTTTTCAACGATGACGGAAGATATCCTTCAACTGGTTTCATGGCTGAAAGAAACCGGTTGTGAAATGGCTGCCATGGAAAGTACGGGTTCCTACTGGAAACCACTTTATAACATATTTGAAGAGGAGCATATCCCGATTATGGTTGTTAATGCACAGCATATCAAAGGTGTTCCCGGACGCAAGACAGATGTGAAGGATGCAGAATGGATTGCTGATTTGGTACGTCATGGATTAGTAAAAGCAAGTTATATACCAAATCGGGAACAGAGAGAATTGCGGGAAATAACCCGTTACCGTCAGGAAATGATAGAAGAACGTGCCCGTGAATTAAACCGAATCCAAGCTGTGCTGGAAGGCTGCAACATTAAATTAGGCAGTGTTATTACTGATATTAGCGGAAAAAGCGGGATGGCCATTTTAAAGGCAATTATATCTGGAGAAACAGATCCCGTTGTTTTAAGTGATTTGGCAAAAGGGCGGGCCAGAGATAAGCTTGAAGAAATACGCAGGGCTCTGCATGGCCGGGTTTTAGAACATCAACAACTAATGTTAAAACATCAACTTTTGCATATAGAAAGTCTTACCTCTTTAATCATGGATTTAGATGAAGATATTAAAAAAAACAGATTCCATAAATTGGGCGATTGAGGATTTGGATGCAATTCCGGGAATTGGGAGACAAAGTGCAGAACGAATTCTTGCAGAGACAGGAGTAGAAATGGAACATTTTCAAAATGAATCCCGTTTTAGTTCATGGGCAGGTCTTGTACCGGAATGCAAAGAAAGTGCCGGCAAAAAAATGAGCAGCCGAATCCGAAAAGGGAATAAATATTTGAAAGCAACTTTAGTGGAATGTGCCCGCGCAGCCATACGAAATAAACAGAGCTACTTATATTCGCGATACCAACGAATAGCAGCAAGAAGAGGAGGGAAGCGAGCGTTAATAGCGATCGCCCATACAATGTTAACAGCCATTTATCATATGCTAAAAGAAAAAGTTCCTTATTGCGATTTAGGGGCAGATTACTATACGAATATTCAACATGATAAGTTAATAAAAAGGAATCTACGTTCATTAGAAAAGTTAGGGGTAGATGTAATCATTCAGCCGAAATAAATTCTCTCAAATTTTATCACGGGTAAAGGAATAAGCCCGCCAAAAGGCGAGCTTATTTAGAATGTTTGTTTATAGGTTATCTCTGATTTACGTTTTCAGGACAGCCCCTAATTGTATCTGGAAAACGTCATGGGGGATAAAACCAGATACCTCACCGCTTGTGTACCCTGCGGCATTGTCCCGTAATGTACAGGTCTGTCTTATGAGGGATTACACAATACCGGTTAGTCAGCCACCAGGGTGTGATACCTGGCGGCCGTTGCTTAAATGTGGGAGGATGCTTCCGCCCTCTGGCTTCCGCATGATAGCATATTAGCACTTTTCATCCCAACATGAACCGACATTTTCAATTTTCCTCAAAAAATCTTTTATTTCGCTGCCAACAGCTGTCCTCCGTAAACTTAACCCGCCTCTTAGGAAACATCCGGTTCATGGCCTGCGCCACCTTCCACCAGGGCAGGCCGTCTATGTAATACAGACGGAACATGGTCCGCACCTCGCTCTTTGGTATGCTCTGTATATATTCCTCCGCCTGGCAGGTCAGCTCCAGCAGTTCCGCTTCCTTACGTTCCAGGAGCAGCCTGTACCGCTCCCTCAGCCGCTGCTTCCGGTAATGCTCCGGCACGGGGTATCCCGTGACCTTAATGCTTCCTATCGTCCCATCCCGCCTTGTACCCTTCACCGTATCTGATACCTGGTGCGGCTCCTCCAGGAACCTGTCCAGCTTCTGAATCCGTCGCCTTATGTCCTTTATCTCCTCTTTCATCTCGCAATACTGTATCAGCACCTCCTTGTCCATCGGCATCACCTCCTCTTCCGCTTATCCCTAGATACCACAATCGGTATTCTGCCCAAATCGTACCCGCATCCCTTCAATACTTGCGTCACCCTGTTCCACTCATCGGCTAGCTCTGACGCGTTCCTGTCCTCCACCCTGACAAAGGTATATCGCTTTTGGTATAGGATACCCACATCACTGTAATGCTCTATCTGCTGCCGGTGCCGGATGCCCAGCATTACCATCAGTTCCGCTGCTCTGTACCTGTCTCTTATACACATCTGACGCTGCCGACGAAGCTAGAAGTG
>CAMQZX010000302.1 GCA_947039785.1 uncultured Lachnospiraceae bacterium
TCCGCGATGCAGCGTAGTCTCGTGGGCTCGGAGATGTGTATAAGAGACAGATCCGTTTCCGATCAGGAATTTAACATGCTGTCTCCGTCAACAGAAATCTCTCTTCCCCAGATAGATATATTCCTTCCTCCTACACCGGAATTGGGAAAAACAGAATATGCACGTAAAGATATTACTGAGGATTTTTCTCCACGGGAAAAAGCCGATATAGCTGTTCCGGATCCAAAACTTCTGGCTGACGAAAACTCTCTTGTTATCGACCTGGCTCTCATGACAGATGAAGATTATGCTTTTCCACTCCCCGGAGCAAAAGTCATATCGCCCTATGCCGGCCGCAGAAGACATCATTCCGGTGTTGATCTGAAAACATGTGCTAATGATACCATCGTTGCAGCCTTCGATGGAATTGTCCGCATGGCAAAACCTTATGCTGCTTATGGTAATGTTGTAGTCATCCGTCATTATAACGGGCTGGAAACAGTTTACAGCCATAATTCCAAAAATCTGGTTAAAGTAGGTGACCGCGTAAAAGCCGGTGAACCGATCGGACTAACAGGAAGGACAGGCAGAGCTACTACGGAACATCTGCATTTTGAAGTGCGTATCAACGGGCAGCACTTTAATCCTGATAAAGTATTCGACCTGGGAAAACGAAAATTGCAAAACACTTGCCTGGTCGCTACCAAAACAGGAAAAAATATTGCTGTAAAAGCTATCGATATACTCCCGCAACAGCGTACCAATGAATACCAATACTCTTATTTAGGAATCCCTGTTCCGAATAATAATAAAAAGCTGGATTTGTAGAATAAAAAAAGACAGAGCTTGAGAATGCAAACTCTGTCTTTTTATAAGATCATCTTCTTTTCTAATCTACTTAGGAAGTTGAGGAAGTTTCTCAAATAATACCTTAATCCTTTTCTGCAAATCTACCGGCAGTTGAGAGAGATATTCTTCCGGAGCTCCAAGCTGAACAAAATCCATCATCGTATAAACATCTTCATTTACATTTTTCCAATAATTCGGATTATTTTGCATGGCAAAAAATGTAGGTGACTTAAGAAGTTCCAAGCCTCCTTCTACAACCTTTTTCAATGATTCTTTTAATTCCTTTTCCGATTCTTTTATTTTCTCTGTAGTTTCATGTGTCCCTTCATTCAACAAGGAAAATACTTTAACTTTCCATGACCAGGTTCACAATACAATCCTGCTTTTGATTCAGAAAGGCCAGTACATCCGTTACTGCCTTTTCATGAAATTCCAAAAGGCTATGAGCAAAATAAGGTGTTGCCTCTTCATCAAAACGAATACGAAGATCAAAAAATCTGACGCCAAATTCATACTGTTCTTCAAGAGATAGGTTCTGACATTTTCCGGTATTCCAAGCTAATATCTGGACTAGTCCGGTTGGCTTAAGATAAGTCATTGAGTTGTGAGTTCCTAGTTTAAGCATAATATGGTTATTTAAGTGATTAGTAGAAGCTGATTTTCAAAGGGAGCTTCATTCTGCAAATATAAACATTTATCCATACCTGATGTAAAAAACAACTGATATTCTTATTTATTTTCTAATTTGGTCCATAAACAAAAAAGACCACTGATTTTCAGTGGCCTTCGTGGAGATGGAGAGATTCGAACTCTCGTCCAAACGAGGAATTAATCTGCTTTCTACATGTTTATCTTCGCCTTCGATTGTCGGGACCAAGCAAGACCGAAGCCACCCACTTAATCCTTATCCTCTAAATTTTCGCCTGAAACCCGAGGCTCATTTCAGACTATCTCCGATATTGCTGCACCACCTGATCGGAAAGCTTCGGAGCCACAGCATCCGGGTGATGTCACGTCCCCACAACTTTTGCAGGGATTAAGCTTGAATCTACTATACTTCGATTAAGCAGCGTAAGCGTAATTGTTTTCGCCAGTTAATTGTTCGTTGTCTGAGATTTAAGTGCAAGCCAACCACGCACTACATGCTTACAAACCACTTCTGCCCGCTGTCAAAACCGGTCATCCCCATGATTTGTGAGTACAAAGATACAAAGATTCTGCGTATCTCTGTACTCCATTTAGTTTTTTTATTCTATTACCCCTATTTCACGGAACCAGTCTTCGGCTCTGTCAGGCCATTCATTCACGGCTGCGCCGGTATCTCTAAGTCCATAACCGTGTCCCCCCTTACTATACAGGTGCATCCAGGCAGGAACATCTGCTTCTTTTAATGCATAATAATAGAAAAGGCTGCTGTTTATATATGACTTATCGTCTTCCGCCTGAATCAGCATAGTCGGAGGTGTTGCCGACGTTACTTTGATCTCTGGTGCCAATTGGAAGTTTTCACCGTCCAGATACGCAGGATACACCAAAAGACAGAAATCAGGACGACAACTTACCTTATCCGCAGCATCCACTGCCGGATATGTCCGTTTCTCAAAATTATTACTAACCATCGCAGAAAGGTGACCTCCTGCCGAAAATCCCATCACACCGATACGCTGCGGATCTACATTCATCTCTTCTGCATGGGCTCTGACATAACCGATCGCACGCTGCAAGTCCTGCAAAGGAGCTTCATGCTTCTCGCGACCTTCCCGACGCGGGACACGGTATTTTACCAACACAGCTGTTATTCCCAAATTGTTCAGCCATTCGCAAACTTCGTCTCCTTCCAGGTCGTAAGCCAGAATATTATACCCTCCACCAGGGCAGACGACCATTGCAGCACCGGTAGCAACTTCATCAGGAGCCGGATAAACAGTGATTGTCGGCTCACTTACATTAGTAACCCGTAAGACGGTTTCACCACCTGTCTTACCGCCATCAGTATCTGCTTTTTCTATCAGCTTGGTTGTTTCTCCCGGTGCTCCTTTCGGAAACAACAGGATCGGATTATCTTGTGCCATAGCTGAACCTATTAAACAACTTGCTCCGACAAGCAGGAGCATCCATTTTCTGATCATACACTACACTGTTTAAAGAATTTATAAGAACCATTATTTTTGAGGGAAATTCGGACTATACAGCATTGTTTTCTCTAATGTCATTAATTTGCCATCTTTCACAAAAGCCTCTCCACGCTCTGAAAGATGTTTAACCATTTCTCCACGGAGTTCTTTCAACTGTTTTGCATATTCCGCCTTGGCAGAACAATCGGTCAACTCACCCGGGTCTTTTACCAAATCGAACAGTTGCTCTTTTCCATTATGAAGATTCCAGACATATTTTAGTTTACCATCTGTTAAAGCACACCAATAATTATCCGCACTATAACAAGTAGCATGCTCCATATCAATATATTTACGCCATTCATCTCCATGTCCCTGCACTAATTTCAGCAGTGAACTACCATCCATATCGGGAGGAACCGCCCCCCCAGCCAAATCAATAAAGGTCGGCAGAAAATCGCGTAATTCAACCGGCTGTTCAATCTTTATACCATTTGGAACTGATTTCTTGACATAAGACGGCCATTTTACAATATAAGGGATATGAGCAGAACCCTCATACGGATAAGTCTTTCTCCAATGATAATGGTCGCCCAACATATCACCATGATCGGCAGTAAAACAGATCACGGCATCATCATACATACCTTTTTCTTTCAACGTTTCAATAATCTGCCCTATCTGGTCATCGATAAAAGTGATATTTGCATAATAATGCCTTCTGGATTTAACGGCATACTCATCCCCAAAATTACCAAACGGAGCGTCAGAAGCAGCCTTTTCCGGATCCAGATGTTCCGCATATTTGCCACACCAATCTCCGATAACTGGCTTAGGTATATCCGCATTCTTATACATATCCAAATAACGCTTCGGTGGATCATAAGGACTATGCGGACGTGCAAAAGAGACTTTAAGGAACAATGGCTGATCATTATTATAATTACGAATCAGTTCACAGGCGGTTTGCCCTGTCCAGGTTGTCGGATGTAAACGTTCATCCAGTTTATAAACTCCTGCACCATGGTCATTCCAGCCTATACCAGTTAAGTCCGGATTCTGTCCCGGAGCATTTAACTGGAACCATTCCCGGTAATCACTGATGAAATCTTTTGACTCAATCCGGCCGCTCTCGTCAATTAAAGTTGCATGAAATCCATGAAGTGCCTTCTGCGGGAACCAATGCATCTTTCCGATACCAAAAGTGAAATAACCCAGATTACGCAACATCTGAGGCATTTCATATTTATATTGCTCAGCCATTCTTCCGTATCCCAGCATGCCATGATGCCAGGGAGATAAACCAGTCAGCAAGCCGGCACGTCCGGGCGTACTGCTTGGAGCCGAGGAATAACCATTTACAAACAGTGTTCCTTCTGCTGCAAGTTTATCTATATTAGGAGAAATAACAGCTTTGTTACCCATACATCCCAAAGCATCCCCACGATGCTGGTCTGTCATGATAAAAATTACATGAGGTTTCTTTTTCTTTTCCTCTTGCCCATTATTCTGTTCATTCAAGGAAGAAGTGATAGATTGTGCAGAATGATTGACTCCAACTCCTGCACCTGCTAATAGTGACGATTTAAGAAAGGCTCTTCTTTTCATATGTAAATAAATTGCGCTCCCTATCTCAAGAGAGCCGTTTAAACCA
>CAMQZX010000303.1 GCA_947039785.1 uncultured Lachnospiraceae bacterium
GTCCATTCATAATTATAGCACAAGATTTCCCGACTGTCCATTTAGATTCCAAGTTATTCTGTACATATTTTGATACAAAATTATCAAAATTTCTGGAAGAGATTTTCAAAGCTTCCAAAATGCTGCGGCTTTCGCCCATAATTCTGAACGATAATTATCCAACGGACCTTTTTACATATGTCTGTCAACCAAAAAACGGAGGCTTCATTCACCTCCGTCTCTGACTTACTACTCTATTGCAATATCTCTTCCATACTCTTTTCAGAAAGCATACGGCACAGCTCCTGCTGAATATCGCACAAATGCTTGTGCACCAGACAGTCCCTTCCCTTGGCACCGTTTCTGGCGCAGGGCTTCTGAGGATCCAGGCATTCAATAATAAACATATCCGGATCAATGGCCAGATAAATATCCAACAACGAAATTTCAGAAGCCTTTTTATTCATGGCATACCCCCCATGAACTCCCCGAAATCCTGTCACAATATCCGCTTTCTGTAATTTCTTCAGAATCTTATACGCAAAAGGTGCTGTAATCTCCTCCCTCTCGCAGATTTCATTGACACTCAGTCTGTTTTCACCATTTAATGCACGTACAACACGCACTGCATAGTCACATTCTCTTGTTATTAACATACTCCTACCCACTTCTCTGATTATGTCAAAGCAGACATTTCAATCCGCCTCGCAAACTTGCAAATAGCCCCACTGCCGTCCTGCCTCCTGCCAGATCTGTATCCCTTTCTTATGCTGCAGCTTTCCTGATAAGACTTGATGAGACAACATTCATTGGGTAAATTATAGCAATATTAAATGTGCTAGACAAGTAATTTTTACATGAAGTCCTAACTTTCTACAAAAAACATCAAAATACCAATCACAAAAATCACTGCACCCATGATTATGCGAAGCCATTTACCCCAGACAGCATATCTGGGATTTTCAATAAATGTCTCCACTGCACTGTAGCTTGTTCCCGCAGCTACCAGAAGAATACTGTGACCCAGAGCATACAACGCCAGCAACAGGATTCCCCAGAGAGTGCTTTCGTCAGTCTTTGCCACCATGGCAAGCAGTGCAATCATCACCGGAGTAGCACAGTGAGAGGCAAATACTCCATTTAACATACCAATGCAAAAAGCCCCGATATACCCCTTTTTAGACACATTTCCATCCATATGAATATGGGGAATCACATGGATCACATCCCAAATCTGCAGTGCCATGAGAATCATCAGCACCCCCAGAAAAATTGACCACCAATGACCTGCATCATGCATAAAGTGCCCAATTACCGATGCAAGGCTTCCGAAAATGCCAAAAGTAACTGCCATTCCAAGAGCCATCACCGCAGACAGCCGAAAGGCTTTTCCGGGATTCGCTTTGGAGGATGCCCCCACATAAGCGATCACCGATGGAATGGTAGACAGAGAGCATGGAGTAAAGGATGTGATAATTCCCGCCAAAAGGCAGAAAATCGGTGCCATCCAGACATTATTCTTAATTAATTCCGCTAAAACTTCCAACCACTGAGTCATGTTTTAACACTCCTTTCAAAATATTTGTTATAGCATGAATCTCACAGATTGTCAATGAAAACCGACGCCATCGCAAAACAGCGAAACTACTGTAAAAAACCTCTTGCAAAATTTCCAATATCCTGTAAAATGAATTAAGGTTATGATATATAAAGATATGAAACATTAAATTCAGAAGAAATTGAGAATGAGGGTATGAAATGATTGCAGCAAATAATGTTACTTTGCGTATTGGAAAAAAAGCACTTTTTGAAGATGTCAACATCAAATTCACCGAGGGCAATTGCTATGGCCTGATCGGTGCCAACGGTGCCGGCAAATCTACATTTTTAAAAATATTATCCGGTCAGTTGGATACCACCAAAGGAGATATCTCCATCACTCCGGGACAGCGTTTGTCCTTCTTACAGCAGGATCATTTTAAATATGATGAATATCCTGTTTTAGATACCGTAATCATGGGTAATGCACGCCTGTATGAAATTATGAAAGAAAAGGAAGCCATCTATGCAAAAGAAGACTTTACAGACGAAGACGGTATCCGCGCCAGCGAGCTGGAAGGCGAGTTCGCCGAGATGAACGGATGGGAAGCAGAATCCGATGCCGCTACCTTATTAAATGGTCTTGGCATTGAGACAGAACTTCACTACACACTGATGAAAGACTTAAGCGGAAGCCAGAAGGTAAAAGTCCTGCTTGCACAGGCACTGTTTGGAAATCCTGACATTCTGCTTCTGGACGAGCCTACCAACCACCTGGATATGAATGCCATCGAGTGGCTGGAAGAGTTTTTGATCAACTTTGACAATACTGTAATCGTAGTTTCCCATGACCGCTACTTCTTAAATAAGGTATGTACTCACACCGCGGACATCGACTATGGCAAAATTCAGCTTTATGCCGGCAACTATGATTTCTGGTTTGAGTCCAGCCAGCTTCTGGTTAAGCAAATGAAGGAAGCCAATCGTAAGAAGGAAGAAAAGATTAAAGAGTTACAGGAATTCATCAGCCGATTCAGCGCCAATGCATCCAAATCCAAGCAGGCCACTTCCCGTAAGCGCGCTCTGGAAAAAATCCAGCTCGATGAGATGCGTCCATCCAGCCGTAAATATCCATACATCGATTTCCGTCCCAACCGGGAAATCGGTAATGAGGTACTGATGGTTGAGAATCTCTCTAAGACCATCGACGGCGTAAAGGTCATTGACAATGTTTCTTTTACTCTGGGACGTGAAGATAAAGTTGCTTTTGTTGGTTCCAACGAGCACGCCAAAACAGTATTCTTCCAGATTCTCATGGGTGAGATGGAACCGGATGAGGGAACCTACAAGTGGGGCGTAACCACCTCCCAGGCCTACTTCCCCAAGGACAGCACCAATGAATTCAACAACGACCTGACCATCGCAGACTGGCTGACCCAGTATTCTGAGATTAAGGATGCCACTTATGTCCGCGGTTTCCTGGGACGTATGCTGTTCGCTGGTGAGGATGGCGTGAAGAAGGTAAAAGTATTATCCGGAGGAGAGAAGGTTCGCTGTCTGTTATCCAAGATGATGATTTCCGGTGCCAATATCCTGATTCTGGATGAGCCTACCAACCATTTGGATATGGAGGCCATCACTGCACTGAACAACGGACTGATTAAGTTCCCCGGCGTGGTTCTCTTCGCCTCCCACGACCATCAGTTTGTACAGACGACCGCCAACCGTATCATGGAGTTCTTGCCGGACGGTACTTTAGTGGATAAGATTACTACCTACGATGAGTATCTTGCAAGCGATGTAATGGCTAAGAAACGTCATGTCTATACGATGACTGAGGTGGATAACTAAGATATTTTATGAATGTTCTGTGAATTTCATTCACAGATAACGCGGGACACAGCCCGGCTTTTATGCCATGGGCTGTGTCCTTGGTTTTCTCGATATAAATTCCGGTGTAACAATCATCCTACTCATTTGCTGGTACTGCATAATTACTCTGTACAGCCGCAGGAAGCTCCTCATATTGCACTTCGCTCCATTCAAGAACACCACGGACAGGCATCACTGTTAAGCGAATAAAAGCACTTTCTTTTAATTCTCTTGATGTTCCGAATGTAATGTCTTTTTCGTCGCCATTTTCATTGTAAGCAGTGAGAGCATATGAATAACTCATTCCTCCATGTGGGTCAATGACTCCTCCACGTGAATTAACCTGCTCTATTTTACTATTGTCAATTTGAGCGTAATAGTAAGTGCTGCCAGCTCCCGAAAGAAACCATATACAAAAACAGATAAAACCTACCGCAATTACTGTGACTGCTGCAATCCCAACAATTATTTTCTTCTTCATTTCTATATCCTCCACTTACCAGCCTTCATGTCTGCTATTCTATCACGCCAACCTTACATGAACCTTTCGCCAACCTTGCATGAACCTTACAATTTAGGGGAGCAAGCCTGTGGGAGATCACAATGTCCAATCAAAAAGGACCGAAAGCATATGGATTTTATTCCAGCTTTCGATCCTTTTTATAACCCCATTTTTTCACTTTTTTAACTTACATATCATTCCTGAAATGTGATATGGGCAAACTCTCCACGCACTGCTTCTGCCAGCTTCCGAGTATTTACTTTCAACGTGGCGCCGATTCTGCCGCCGCTGACGTAGATTTCTTCGAATTCCAACGCACTGGTGTCAAATACAGTCTTATACAGTTTTTTCATTCCCACAGGGCTGCAGCCCCCACGGATATAACCGGTAACCTTCTGAATATCTTTGACGTGAATCATATCCACAGATTTTTCTCCGACAGCTTTAGCTGCTGCCTTTCGGTCTACTTCCTTTTCGATGGGAAGAACAAACACATAGTAAGCCTTGCTTTTTCCTTCCATCACAAGAGTTTTAAAGGACTGTTCATGGGGAGTTCCCGTCTTGTCTGCCACGTGGATTCCATCGATAAAATCATCGCACTCATAGGTGATAAGCTCGTAGTGCACTTTATTCTTCTCCAAAATCCGCATAGCATTTGTTTTTATCTCTTTACTCATAGTAATTC
>CAMQZX010000304.1 GCA_947039785.1 uncultured Lachnospiraceae bacterium
AAATAATGATGCACACCATACCGCCTTTGCTGTCATTAACAATCTTCTTCATAGTATCCTGAAGTTTCACCTGACTCTCATCGCTGATCTGAGCAATCTTATTTCGGATGCCATCTTCCACAAGCTGCTGAATGGATTTGCCGAAAATATTGGTCTCCCAGATACTCTCTCCCCGATCACCGCTTCCCTTGATATAACGAATCAGATCTTCTGCCTGCTCCTGAGTCCCCACAATGGGGGCAATCTCCGTCTCAATGTTGGCTTTAATCATATGAATGGACGGACTCTGGGAACGGATCTTCACACCGTATTTATTTCCCTGCTTAATCACCTCCGGCTCCTCCATGGAGATTTCCTCCAGCTCCGGAGTTACCACGCCGTAACCGCAGCCCCTCACCGATTCCAGAGCTGACTGGACCTTCACGTACTCTTCTTTCATCTTGGCAAATTCCCGAATCACATGAATCAGAGCATATTCACTGTCCATTTCGATACCTGTCATTTGACTGAGCATGGAAAAATAGTAAGATTCCTTAATATGAACGCGTATCCGAACAATTCCCGTAGCCAGATCTGCCTGTTCCATCACTGTTTCCTGAACATAAGGTCCTTCCAACACATAGGCATTTTCCATAATATCCCGAATGTGCCGAATACTCACCATGGTCCGCTGAATCTGTTCCAGAAGGTTGGCTTTTAGCTCATTGTCCACTGCCAGCATCTCCACCCACTTGGGAATATAAAACTGTACCTGTTTTACCGGAAATTCATAAAGCACCTGCTCTAAGATTTTCATAATGTCCTCTCGTTTCAACTGATCGCAGTTAACACTGATAGCACTTACTTTGTATTTTTCCTGAATTTTGTCCACAAGACGCAAAGCCTCTTCTCCGTAAGGTTTTTGAGAATTGACCAGTACAAGAAATGGCTTACTCTGTTTTTTCAGTTCCTTTATGGTCTTTTCCAGTGCCGGCAGAAAATGATCTGCAGAAATTTCTCCAAAGGATCCATCTCCTGTAATGACCAGTCCAATGGTAGAATGATTTTCAATCACCTTTCTTGTCCCAATCTCGGCAGCCTGAGAAAAGAGAATTTCATGGTCGTACCAGGGCGTTTTCACCATCCGCTCCTTACCGTCTTCCATGTTGCCTGTGGCTTCCGGTACCATAAAGCCAACACAGTCAATCAACCGTATTTTTGCTGGAGTATCTTCTCCCAGAGTGATGGTCATAGCCTCTTTGGGAATAAACTTGGGTTCCACAGTGGTGACCAGTTTGCCGGAACCGCTTAAGGGGAGCTGATCCCTCACTTCCTTTTTGTCATTTTCTTCCATACCGGGAAGTACCAGCGTCTCCATAAATCTTCGTATGAATGTGGATTTTCCTGTTCTGACAGGCCCCACCACACCTATGTAAATTTCGCCCTTTGTGCGAGCCTGAATGTCCTGATACACTTGATAGTTTGTCATAAAAGACCCCCTTTGCATATATCTACTACTATGTATTGCTATAGTATATGCAAAGGGGGTCCCCCTTATGACCAATTTAAAATGGCCAATCTGATTCAATTATTCATGCTTATTTATATGAAGCAGTTCATGTTCTTTGCCTTTTAGCAGACCTTCATACAGGGATAATACCAGCGGATTCTCGTCAGATTTCTTGATGATTGTGGTATTGTCTGCATTGTACAGGCCTCTTGTTCTGGCCGCTTTGGTACGATCACCTGCTCTTGTAGGCTGACCTCCACCCATAATACAGCCACGGCGGCAAGCCATAACCTCAATGATATGATACTCAGCTTCACCGCTCTTTACCTTATCCATAACGATTCTGGCATTTGCAAGCCCGCTGACAACACATACTTTCACATCAATTCCATTATAAGGTACAGAGAACTCACGAATGTACTCATCACTACGAACGCCGCAATCTGCAATCTCATCCATAGCCTCTTTGGTATGATCCGGAGACAGACGACGCAAAACCGCCTCGGTAACACCGCCGGAATTACCGAAAATAACGCCGGCACCGGAACCAAATCCGAATGGCATATCACAAGCTTCCGGCTCTAAGGATGCAAAATCAAGGCCAAAGTTGTTGATCATACGAATCAGCTCCTGAGAAGTCAATACAATATCGGTATCTCTCTCTCCCTTGGTATGGTTCTCATCCAGACCAGCTTCCATCTTCTTGGCAGTACATGGCATAAAGGATACCATAACGGTCTTCTTGCCTTCTGATTTCTCAGGATCACGGAAGTGCTCCTTGATCACTGCGGATAGCATTCCCTGTGGGGAACGGCAGGTGGAAATATTGTCTGCATATTCCGGATACTGATCTCTGCAGAATTTCACCCATGCAGGACAGCAGGAAGTAAGAAGCGGCAATTTTTCACCGGATTTTACTCGATCTAAGAATTCTGCAGTCTCTTCCATGATTGTAAGGTCAGCAGAAAATGCAGTATCGTATACTTCATCAAATCCCATACGATGCAGCGCATTAACCAGCTTGCCCATTACGCTTCTTCCCTTGGTCAGTCCAAATGCATCACCAACTGCCACACGTACAGCCGGAGCAATCTGAGCTACCACGCGAACATTAGGATCTCCCAGGGCATTCCAGGCTTCATCCATATTGGTACGGATGGTGATGGCACCTGTCGGACAGATTACACGGCACTGTCCGCAGTTGACACACTCGGTACTTGCAATATCTTTGCCAAAAGCAGGAATTACAATGGCATTGGTTCCACGGTGAGCAAAGCCCAGAACGCCTACGCCCTGCAACTCACTACAGGCACGAACACAGTTACCGCAGAGAATACATTTGTTTGGATCACGCACGATAGAAGGTGAACTAAAGTCAAGAGGCCACTGCTCTCTTGTATTTTCAAATCGTACATTTGTAACACCCAGTCTGTGAGCCAGTTCCTGCAATACACATTCACCGCTCTTTACACAGGTAGTACAGTCTCTGCAGTGTGCTGCCAACAGCAGCTCCACGATCAGCTTTCTGTGTTTTTTTATTTTTGCTGTATTGGTATAAATAACCATTCCATCTCTTGGTTCTTCAGAACAGGATGCGAAGGTTCTTCCTCTGTCGTCCTCAACGGTACACAAACGGCAGGCTCCAAAGGTGGATAGCTCCGAATGGTAACATAAGGTTGGTATATTAATTCCAGCCTTTCTAATAATAGAAAGGACATTTTTCTCATCGGTAAATTCTACTTTTCTACCGTCAATTGTCATTGTACCCATATTCGTCCCTCCTACGCTTCAATATAAACAGCATCAAATGCACAATTATCTTTGCAGGCACCACATTTGATACACAGATCGTTGTCGATGGTGTGCGGTTTCTTCTTAGCACCTGAGATGGCTCCAACCGGACAGTTCTTCATACACTTGCCACATCCGATACAGAATTCCGGATTGATGTGGAACTGACGAAGTGCCTCACAGACTTTGGCTGTACACTTCTTGTCAACGATATGCTCTTCATATTCCTTGCGGAAGGTCTTTAAGGTACTGATAACAGGAAGCGGCGCACTTTTACCAAGGCCGCACAGAGCCATGCTTCTTACCATTTCAGCCAGCTCTTCCAGGCGATCCAGATCTTCCATCTCGCCCTTTCCTGCTACGATTCTCTCCAGAATCTCCAACATACGTTTTGTACCCTCACGGCATGGTACACATTTACCGCAGCTTTCTCTCTGAGTAAAACTCATGAAGAAACGTGCAACCTCAACCATACAGGTATTCTCATCCATAACAACGAGACCGCCGGAACCCATAATGGCGTTTAACTTCTTCACAGAATCAAAGTCCAGAGGCTGATCCAGGTTTTCATCCGTCAGACATCCGCCGGATGGTCCACCAATCTGTACTGCCTTAAACTCAGCATCTCCCTTTAATCCGCCGCCGATATCATAAATAATCTCACGAAGGGTAGTTCCCATAGGAACTTCGATCAGGCCTGTGTTGGCAATGGCTCCTGTGATGGAAAAAGTCTTAGTACCAGGACTTCCCTCAGTACCGATAGTTCTAAACCAGTCAGCTCCTTCCAGGATAATCTTTGGAACATTGGCGTAAGTCTCAACGTTGTTCAGAACAGTGGGCTTTTCCCATAATCCCTTCTCAACAGTACGTGGCGGTTTTACACGAGGCATACCACGGTTACCTTCGATGGAAGCGGTAAGCGCACTGCCTTCACCACATACGAAAGCTCCAGCTCCTCTGTTGATATGTAAATGGAAGCTGAAATCTGTTCCAAGAATGTTATCGCCAAGAAGTCCATATTCTTCTGCCTGGTTCATGGCTTTTTTCAGACGTGCTACTGACAGCGGATACTCTGCACGAACATAAATATATCCGTCCTGAGCACTTACTGCATAAGCAGCAATCAGCATACCTTCAATCAGTTTGTAAGGATCACCTTCCATTACGGAACCATCCATAAATGCTCCCGGGTCACCCTCATCACCGTTACATACCTGTCTCTTATACACATCTCCGAGCCCACGAGACTACGCTGCATCG
>CAMQZX010000305.1 GCA_947039785.1 uncultured Lachnospiraceae bacterium
TACACTTCTAGCTTCGTCGGCAGCGTCAGATGTGTATAAGAGACAGCTTATTATGTATTTCTATTATATCAGTAAATGTGTTATGATTGCAATAGTCAATGAAACAACAAAATGAATTAAGGTAATGTTTCATAAATGAATCTAAAGGAGGAAGATAAGACATGGGAATGACAATGACGCAGAAAATTTTAGCTGCACACGCCGGATTGGATAAGGTAGAAGCGGGGCAGTTAATTGAGGCGGATTTGGATCTGGTATTGGGAAATGATATCACATCTCCGGTGGCCATTCATGAGATGGATAAAATGACAACAGATAAGGTGTTTCATAAAGATAAAATTGCCCTTGTTATGGATCACTTTATTCCTAACAAAGATATTAAATCAGCACAGCACTGTAAATGTGTAAGAGAGTTTGCCTGCAAGCATGACATCACAAACTATTTTGATGTAGGTGAAATGGGTATTGAGCATGCACTGCTTCCGGAGAAAGGACTGACAGTGGCTGGAGATGTGATCATCGGTGCTGATTCCCATACTTGTACTTACGGTGCTTTGGGGGCTTTTTCCACAGGCGTGGGAAGTACCGATATGGCAGCAGGAATGGCAACAGGAAAAGCCTGGTTTAAAGTTCCCTCTGCAATTAAATTTAACATCGTGGGCAAACCGAAAAAATGGGTTAGTGGTAAAGATGTGATTTTACATATCATCGGTATGATAGGTGTAGATGGCGCTCTGTATCGTTCCATGGAATTTGTGGGGGAGGGCATTAAGAATCTGAATATGGATGATCGTTTTACTATCGCCAACATGGCTATTGAAGCTGGCGGAAAGAACGGAATCTTCCCGGTAGATGAAGTTGCCATTGAATATATGAAAGAGCATTCCAAGAGAGAATTTTCAGTATATGAAGCAGATGAGGATGCTGTGTACGATGAAGAGTATACCATTGATTTGAGTACTTTGGAGCCTACCATTGCATTTCCCCATCTTCCTGAGAACACCAAAACGATCAGCGAGATTACCGAGGACGTGACGATCGATCAGGCTGTTATTGGTTCCTGTACCAATGGACGTATTGAGGATATGCGGTGTGCTGCCCAGATTCTCAAAGGCAGAAAGGTTAAGAAAGGCGTACGTTGTATCGTGATTCCTGCCACACAGGCAATTTACCTTCAGGCTATGGAAGAAGGATTGTTAAAGACCTTTATCGAGGCTGGTGCAGTTATCAGTACGCCAACCTGTGGGCCTTGTCTGGGAGGTTATATGGGTATCCTGGCGGAAGGTGAGAGATGTATATCCACCACAAACCGTAACTTCGTAGGACGTATGGGCCATGTGGATTCTGAAGTATATCTGGCAAGCCCGGCAGTGGCTGCTGCCAGCGCAGTAACCGGTAAGATTTCAGCACCTGCTGAGTTAGGATTATAGGAGGGAGAGCAGAAGATGAAAGCCAACGGAAGAGTATTTAAATATGGTGACAACGTAGATACAGATGTAATCATCCCCGCGCGCTATCTGAATTCTTCAGATCCTGCAGAGCTGGCAACACACTGTATGGAAGATATTGATAAGGAATTTGTAAACAAAGTAGAAAAGGGAGACATCATTGTTGCAAACAAAAACTTTGGCTGCGGTTCTTCCCGTGAGCACGCTCCTATTGCCATTAAGGCTGCAGGTGTAAGCTGCGTCATCGCAGAAACTTTCGCCCGTATTTTCTATCGTAACGCCATTAACATCGGACTTCCCATCATTGAGTGCCCGGAAGCTGCCAAGGGAATTGAAGCAGGAGATGAGGTGGAAATTGATTTTGACAGCGGAATGA
Organism: uncultured Lachnospiraceae bacterium; assembly: GCA_947039785.1. GTDB lineage: Bacteria > Bacillota > Clostridia > Lachnospirales > Lachnospiraceae > JALFVM01. The sequence goes on from CAMQZX010000305.1 coordinate 1,825, forward strand.
TCTACAACAAAACCAAAGGCACCGAGTTCAAAGGTCAGGCCTTCCCGGAATTTATGCAGAAAATTATTAAGGCTGAGGGATTAATTAATTACATTAATAATAAATAACGAATACTTGAGCGCAGCCCCTTTTGCTGGATTGTCAGATTCAGTGAAAGGGGTCATGTTGTGCTACTGTTCCCTCCGTTTACAGCAACATGCTGCGCGAACAGTGCCCATATTGCTATTAAAAACAGGATGACAGATATTGGATATTTGCCTGTGCACAGTATTTGTGATATAATTATCCAAGAACTGTTAAATTGAGATTCGGAATAACGAAAAAGGTATCTGTAAAGGTTACCATGTCAATGATCATTGCGTATTGCGGTGAGGCTTGTATGGTCTTTGCCGGCTCGTTCAAGTCTTAGATTGACAACGTTATATTGGAGGTGCCATATGGTCAAAAAAAGAACAACGAAAACTACGAATAAGAAAAAAACTCCTGTGAAAAAGGAGATAAAAAAGACTCTTGAAAGAGTAGATGAAGTAACAATGAAAGAAGAGGAGCCAAAGGCGGAGGCTGTGAAGGAAGTTCAAGAGGAGCCAAAGGCGGAGGCTGTGAAGGAAGTTCAAGAGGAGCCAAAGGCGGAGGCTGTGAAGGAAGTTCAAGAAGAGTCAAAGGCGGAGACTGTCAAGAAAGCCAAAGCAGAGGTGAAGGTGGAAGCTACGAAAGAAGCCAAAGCAGAGAGGCCAAAGGCTGCGGATGCGAAAGAAGTGAAAGGAAAAGAAGAGAAGGCGGAGGCTGCGAGAGAAGTAAAAGCAGAAAAATCTGAAATAGAAGAACCCAAGGCAGAGGCTGCTGTAGAAGTTCAGATTGAACAAACAGCAGAAAAAGTTATGGAAGAGCACGAATCTGAAGTATACACAACTCCCAGAAGAAGCGTTGCATTTATAGGATCCGAATGCTATCCATTTGTAAAGACTGGCGGATTGGGAGATGTTATGTATGCTCTTCCCAAAGCATTGGTAAAACAGAATTGTGATGTGAAAGTAATTCTTCCCCGCTATAAATGCATTCCGTGGGAATATCAGGAAAAAATGATATACAAAGGCTCCTTTGAGATGGATTTGTGCGCGGATGGCAGATCTTTTTATGTGGGGATAATGGAATATGTATGGGATGGTGTGGTATATGACTTTATCGACAATGAAGAATTCTTCAGCAATGGAAATCCATATACCAATCTTATTGATGATATTCCGAAATACTGCTACTTTGCGAAAGCTGCACTGGCTGCATTAAACTATATGGATTGGATTCCGGATATCATTCATTGTCATGACTGGCAGGCTGCTTTAACTCCTGTATATTTAAGAACCATGTTTGAAAATACAAAACTTTCCTCAGCAAAAACAATTTTGACCATTCACAATTTACGATTCCAGGGAATCTACAATATCCCTACCATCCGATACTGGTCAGGGCTGCCGGATTATGTATTTAATAAAGATGCACTAAAAGAAGGCTATGAAGATGCAAATATGTTAAAAGGAGGACTGACATACTCTAATATCATTACTACAGTCAGCAATACCTACGCAGGTGAAATTCAAACGGGATATTATGGTGAGAATCTGGATTCCCATTTAAGATATCATTCCGGCAAATTAAGAGGCATTGTAAATGGTATTGACTACGATATCTGGAATAGTGATACAGATTCCAGGCTATATGTCAATTACAATATCACCAATGTATTAGATAAGAAAAAGGAAAACAAGCGTAATTTACAGGAGGAGCTGGGACTGGTTCAGGACGACCAGAAATTTGTTATCGGCTTGATTTCCCGATTGACAGATCAGAAAGGATTGGATCTGGTTAACGACATTATCCCACAGATTATGGATGAATACACACAGATTGTCGTACTGGGTACTGGAGATCCTGTTTACGAGGATTCGTTCCGGTATTATGAAAATGCTTATAAAGGAAATGTATGTTCGAATATTATGTATGATGAGACAAGAGCTCATAAAATCTATGCAGGTGCGGATGCTTTACTGGTGCCCTCACAGTTTGAACCGTGTGGATTAACACAGTTAATTGCCATGCATTATGGTACGATACCCATTGTTCGTGAAACTGGCGGATTAAAAGATACTGTAGAACCATATAACATGTATTCTAATACAGGAAATGGTTTTACTTTTGATCATTATGGTGCGGGCTTATTATTAGATGCAATCAACAGAGCAAAAACGTTGTATTTTACGAATCGCTGGTGTTGGGATGAAATGGTACAGAGAGATATGGACAAAAACTTATCTTGGGATAATTCTGCAAAACAGTATAAGGATCTGTATTTGGAATTGACCTGGTAAAGAAAATCTGAATTTACGATACTATTTTAACTCATTAAGGAAGTCCCCTGCTTCTATGCTGCAAAGACATAGAAGCGGAGGACTTTTTTGGGTCAGTTGAGGTGCAACCCCTCTCTGGATAAGCTGTGTAGTTGCTATGGGATTATGTACTATTAGAGAAGAAATTGAAAACTGAGATAATCAAAAAAATAAGAGCTTTCCGAATTTTAAAATACAAAAAGCTCTCAATCTACTAAATTAATCGGGGCAACAGGATTTGAACCTGCGACCTCACGGCCCCCAGCCGTGCGCGCTACCAAGCTACGCCATACCCCGCAACAAATTC
>CAMQZX010000306.1 GCA_947039785.1 uncultured Lachnospiraceae bacterium
CTACACTTCTAGCTTCGTCGGCAGCGTCAGATGTGTATAAGAGACAGCATCCAGACAATACAGTTTTGCCCGGCGACTCATCACCAGAATCAGCTGCACCTTCTCTTTCGTGCCTTTGGATAGTGTTTTAATCCGCAGAGTTGGATCGATATTTAGTTTATTCAGCATATCTGTTGCTCTGCTTGTGTCAAAATCCTCATAAAAATCAGCAAAATATCGGATCGCTTCGCTGATTTTCTGGCTTTCATCCAGATAGGTTCGCTCTGGAAGATAAGAGACTATCTTTTTCGTCTCCACCCCTGGAGCTTTTCCGTCAATGAGAATCTGACCCGCACTGGGAGCCAGCAAACCGTTAATCAGCTTAATCAATGTGGTTTTACCGCTTCCATTTGGTCCCAGAAGACCGATAATCCGTCCAGATTCCAAAGTAAGATTGATACTGTCAAGCCCAGTTCGATGCCCGTAATTTTTAGTCAGATTTTTACATTCCAGTAATGTGCTCATGATTGATCCTCCTTTACCATTTTCTGTATCAATTCAATTATCTTCTTACTGTCAAATCCCATCTGCCCCATTTTCTCCAGGAATTCTTGTATATGTGCAGATGCCAGATCTTCTCTCATTCTTTCTATCATATCCTTATCCTCGGTAATAAATCTGCCGCTGGTCCTGAGGGAATGTACAAGACCGTTTCTTTCCAGTTCCGACAACGCTTTCTGCATCGTATTGGGATTGACCCCTGCCACTGCGGCAAGGTCACGAACCGAAGGGAGCTTATCCCCCGGTCTGTAGATTCCCGCGATAATATCCAGCTGCACCTTCTCTATAATCTGTGCATAGATAGGTCTGCTGGAATCAAGATTCCACGCCATACAGCCACCTCCTTGTATTATTGTACTAATGACTTAATACAACTATAAATGCTTTCTGGAGAAATGTCAATAGTTTTTCAAGGTTTTTTCGCAAAATAAAAAGAAGCGCAAAGGCTTCCCTTTATTTTCGCGATTTTCTCTATTTTGCATCGCCTCTCTCACTGACGAGGCAGCAGCCTACCGATTCCACCCTCCTTGCCAGACATTGCCGACACTCGGCTGATTCTTCTCCTGTACAGATTTTGTTGTCGTACAGTTCATACTGCTTTCGGTGAAGCACCGGGGATAAATTGGGCATCACCACATTGGCCCCTGCCAGGATTCCCTTCTCCCTGCCTCTGGGGTCTACGGTTCCCAAAGCAGTGGTTGCCGGAAGGAGTACTTTGGGAAGAAGAATCCGTATCACAGATAATAAGAAAATGGTCATATCCACGCTTCCCGCCGGTTCTGCGGCAAACTGAGTGTCATGATGGGGGATAAAAGGCCCGATTCCCACCATATGAGGCTGAAGCTCCTCCAAAAATTCCAGATCTTCTGCCAGATGCTCCAGCTTCTGCCCCGGAGAGCCCACCATAAAGCCAGCTCCCACCTGATATCCCAAAGATTTCAGATCATACAGGCACTGCTTTCGTACCGTCAGACTCATGCTGGCAGGGTGAAGCATTCCATAGTGCTGTTCATTGGCCGTCTCGTGGCGCAGCAGATACCGGTTCGCCCCCGCCTCACGTAACAGTTTATAACTCTCGTAAGACTTTTCTCCAATGGACAGAGTAATGGCACAGTCCGGATAGCCTTTTCGAATCTCACGAATAATTTCTGCCATTTTCTCATCACTATAATAAGGATCCTCTCCCCCTTGAAGTACAAAGGTACGATATCCCAGCTCATAGCCATTTTCACAGCAGGATAAAATTTCCTCTTTCGTAAGACGATATCGCTTGACATTTCGGTTGTCCCTTCGGATTCCGCAGTAATAACAATTATTTTTACAGTAATTGGTAAATTCAATCAAGCCTCTCGTATAGATTTTATTCCCATAATATTTCTGCCTCAGTGCTGTTGCTTCTTCTGCCAACAGTTGTCTTATATCCGGGCGTTCTGCACAGGCTAAAAGCTCCTTGTACTCCTCCCGGGAGAGCTTCCCTTCTTTTATTAGCTTTTCTGCCACATTCATGATGTACCTCCTCCGCTTTGGTTGTTTTTGCATTCTAAAATGTGTCTGAACCATCCTTTTTCAAATGGTTCAGACACACAAGATTCTCATTTTTACACCCGGAGGCTTTTAAAGGATCTGCTCCTTTAACTGTTCTTTACTGTCAACTCCGAGTTTTTCACATGTTCTATTACGTATTTCCTGACTGATTCCCGATCCATCCCCAAAGCAACTGCCAGCTCTCCGTAAAGATTCTCCTCTGCAATCTTGAAATATTTCTCATCAATAAAGGTGATTTTCTTTCCGGCAGCCATTCTTGAACGCTTACGCAGATAAATAGTCTTGATGATTTTCACAATTTCCCTGCAGTCACAGGTGCGCAGTGCCTCCTTGTACTTCATCTCTCTTAGCTTTTCGTTGCCAATCCACAGAGTTTCAATATCTTTCATCTCATCCAGCAGGTCCTCTGCTTCCTCTTTCGTAAGAACAGGACGCATGATCACCTTCTGATTATCCACAGGAGTAAATACGGTACTTCCATGAGAATAATAAGGTGCCAATGTGTAATACAACTTATCCTTCGGTATTCCGTCCAAATTTAAAGATCCAACCTGTTCTACCTGACATACGCCTTTTGTTCCAAAGATTATAAAATCGCCTGTCTTAAACATTTCATCAACTCCTTTATGTTAATTTTAACAAATTCTTTCGTTTTTTGTAAGTAAAATTATACAAAGGAAATAAACTTTGGTTAATTTTGCGCATGTGCAGAGACAGATTTTTAGTTATTTTTCCAGTCAAAATACGCTTCCTATACTTGCTGTGATGTGCGCATTATGCTTGACATGACACGCTACTTCTGCGCACATCTGCAGAAGACTTTATCTTTTCGTAAAATAAAATATCCCCCGCTGTTTTTATTTCAGGCGTGCTTCAATGGCTTCTACCACAGTCTCAAGTACTTTAATTCTGGCATAGTATTTATCGTTTCCTTCCACCACAACCCAGGGAGCCTTGGGTGTGGAGGTACGAATCAGCATCTCATTGACTGCCGCCTCGTACTGGTCCCATTTCTCCCGGTTACGCCAGTCCTCATCCGTAATCTTCCACTGTTTATCCGGATTCTGCTGACGCTCCTTGAAACGCCGTGCCTGCTCATCTTTATCAATCTGCATCCAGAATTTTATCACAATGGCACCTGCATCAGTCAAATCCTTTTCCATATCATTGATTTCTTTGTAAGCTCTCTGCCACTCTTCTGTGGTACAAAAGCCCTCAATTCGCTCCACCATCACACGGCCATACCAGGTGCGATCGAAAATTGCAACATGGCCAGCCTTCGGCATATTTTTCCAGAAACGCCACAGATAGTGATGAGCGCGTTCGATGTCATTTGGAGATGCAGTTGGATTTACCACATAGCCTCTGGAGTCCATTTTCTCTGTAAGCCGTTTAATGGCTCCTCCTTTTCCGCCGGCATCCCAACCTTCAAATCCCAGAACCACCGGAATTCTCTTGCGATACAACTCTCCGTGAAGCTTTTCCATCTTACTTTGCAGCTTCTCCAATCTCTCCTTATATTCCTCTCTTGTATAGCTGAGGCTCAGATCCACTTTGGACAGTGTAGATGTTTCCAGATAGGGGTCCGCAACAAGAGGAATGATTTTACTTTTGTTCTCCAACGGCTTTTTGGCTTTCTTCACCTGCTCTGCCATGGCATTTACCACAGTGGTATAAATTTTTACTGTGGCAAATCTTCTGTCGTTGGCTTCGATAATAGTCCATGGAGCGTAGTCTGTATCTGTCTCCTGAAGCATCTCCTCGTTAATAGCCGTATACCGGTCATATTCCTTATTACGCGCCAGATCCTGAGGTGTCACTCTCCAGGCAGTCTCTTTGGAATCCAGAAGCTTTTTAAAGCGTTTTTTCTGCTCCTTCTGATCAATATCCAGAAATAATTTGATCATCAGCATTCCACCATCAGTCAACTGCTGCTCAAATGCACGGATAGACTGGTAAGCGCTCTGTGTATCCTTGTCTTTCATTTTCTGATCAAAACGATCGATTAACACCTTCCGATACCAACTGCTGTCATAGAGAGCAATCCGCCCCTTAGCAGGCAATTTCGTCCAAAACCGCCACATAAACGGACGCATGGCTTCTTCTTCTGTCTCTTTTTTCACCGCATGTACCTGAAATCCTCTCGGGTCCAGGGCATGAATCAGCTCTCCCAACTGCAGGCCTTTTCCAGCGGCATCATAGCCTTCAAAGGCAATCATAATGGGAATGTTTAATTCCTTACACTCTCTTTGCAGCCTGCCCAGCTGAGCTTCTAATTGGGGCATACGCTTCTTATATTCATTTTTATCCAGCTTTTTAGTCAGATCGATTTTTTCCAGCATAAAATCCCTCCCTATCCTTCCTTGTGTGCCAAATAGCGTGTGATTATTATCAAA
>CAMQZX010000307.1 GCA_947039785.1 uncultured Lachnospiraceae bacterium
CGGAGATGTGTATAAGAGACAGTCCATATGCTGAACTTACAGCCCCATCAATTCTTATCTAACTTCTTTTCTTCTGCCCATGTAAAAGCTGATTCCCATACCAGCCAGAGCTGTACCCATCAACGCCATCGGTAAAACGTCTGCACTCTGTCCTGTCTTGGGAGATTTTGCACCAGAGCCACTTCCATTTGTGTTGCTGCCGGTACCTCCTCCATCAACTACTGTCACTATATCACTTGCAGACGGACTAGGCGCAGCCATGGTGGTTACCGTTATTGCCAATGACAACGCTACTGCTGCTATGACACTCCATACTTTTTTCATAATATTCGCCCCTTTCGATTGCAAATTCTAAATTAGCTTTCTCTCTTCAAATTGACTCCATTATAACATCAATCCATCTCTTTGTAAAACATTTTTATCAAAAGATCATAAAGTTTTTCATCATCAACAAGAAATTCGTCATAAATTTCACCCTGCCTCAATTCCCCAGGGACTGTCTGATTCTTTTCTTCCCTATATTCATAATCAGACAATGCATTCAGTTCCTCACCTGTAAGATCAGTGACTATATAATCATTAATCTCAGGAAGAATCTCATCTGCAAGACTACTGTATTTGGTAAATTTCTCTTTGGCCTGTTTTAAAAATGCTGAGATATATTGAAGCTGCCGTTCCATTCTCTGATTATTACTTCCGGAAATCTCAGTGTCTCTGAACCTTACATATTTTTCAGCCTGCTCTCCAGTCAGAGTCACCTCTGCTCCTTTCTGAAAAGACAGATCAATATCTGTATAATCTTCTGGGACTGTAAGTGTCACCTGACCCACCAGATCATTCAGCGCTGCTATTCCCGATATATTTAAAGAAACACAGCCATTGACAGGAAGCTGATACAAAAGCTCTGAAACCTTCTTTTTCATCAGCCAACAGCTTCTTTCATCCCCATTTCCAAAAGCATACTGAATACAAATCTGGGCATCCACAGATGTATAATACTCGCCTGCCGAATCATAAACATCCACACTTGTCATCGTATCCCGGGAAATTTGCAGAATGGACATAGTTTTCTCAGATTGATTGAGACGCAACAGCATAATACTGTCTGCCTGCCCTGCAGAACCTGGGATATCCTTCAATGTTACTTTCTCTGTCTTATCCACGCCCATGAACAAAATATTTTTGATGTCTTTGTTATAGACATATTTTTTACCATTATAAGAAATTATATTTTCCTGGGAATTGTCCATATCACTGTCAGATATCCGGGCCGGATGAGGGCTGCCTTGATTGCTGACAACATAATAGAGCACTCCGCCTGCAATCAAAGCCAACAAAACCACAAGAATTCCAATTAACATATTTTTCTTCAGCTTACTGTTCATCTATCAGAACCGCCTCCACCAAAAATCTCTGATTTTCATAACCTCCGCCCACACAAGTAGATAACGTAATAATCCGATCCTTCGGAGTTACAGACACATTTTCTTTGACGTATCTTCCCATATTACGGGCATCGTATATAGAATCCAAATATTCCTGATATTGCTTTTCATCCTTAAAATCATAAGATTTTAAAATATGTCTGTCATCATAAGTTACTGCTGCAAAGACTTCGTACGTTCTAATGTGATCCGGTGTATAAATTTTAATATAGGGATGCTGCTGCATGTATGAGCTATCCATATAGCTGCTCAAGCTTCCAAACATCGTCCCATCTCTCATATTATGACCATAAATGACCGTATTGCCATCTGTAAAATCCTTATTATTTAAGCTTTCCGTATATATAGAGCCCGGATACCCTGCCGCGCCTTCTATGGTATGATCCAGATAATAAAGATCATCCTCATCGCTTTGGACAATGGGGTAGTCTACCGTAGTATCTGATATTTCAATCCATGCATAAATATCTGAATTGATCTTCTGTAATTCTGCAAAATCCACCGGAATATCCAATTTCAAAGCATCTTTCGTTACTTCCTGCGTTTCTTCTTCTTTATCAGTTGCTACAGGAATCTCCTCAGATTCAGACACATCCTCTGACTTGGAAATCTCCTCATAAACTTTTTCCCGCTTCTGCTCCCCCTGGTGCTTCAAAAACATATAGCCGCTGCAGAAAATCAGTAAAAACAAGCACAGAAAAAATATAATCTTCCAGATATTCTTCATCATTATAAGCATCTCCTACTTTTTCTTTTTTCTGCGCTTTGCCCTTTTGCGCGATTTTCTCTCTGACTTACTCTCAAGAGGAAGAGATACTAAGGTGTCCAATCCCAAATATTTTGCCACATCTTCTTCTGTCTTAATGGTATCATCCATCAGATATTGAATTAGCAGAAGTGCCATAACCGCAAAGGCTCCCAGAAGGCCACCAATGGCACAGTTCTTTGGAAGGCTTGGACTGACAGGATTTTCAGGAATAACTGCACTCTCTACTGTAGTCGGTGCATCTGTTGTCATAATCTCTGCCATATGGCTTGCCGTCTCTTTGGAAACTGCATTTGCAATCACCATGGCCAATTGGGGATCTTCATGAGTCGCTGTAATCTTCAAAATACGAGTATCTGCCTGATTGCTCACTGTAATAAAAGTCTTTAACTGCTCATACGTATAGGAAACTTTGGTTTCTTCCTCCACGTCTTTAGCAGCATCTTCAATCACCGGCCGGCTGGTGGCAATCACTTCAAAATCTGCGGTCAGCTGAGTACCCATCTGAATATCAGCCAGAGAAGTAACTGACGTGGTCTTCGTTAAAATATATAGCATTGAAGAAGCCTCATACTGAGGTGTAATCAAAAAATGAGTTACTACTCCGGCCGCTCCTGCACCTAAGATGAGACAAAGGACAATCAGCCACCATCTGCGCATCAGAACCCGAAAAACTTCTGCCAGATCAATTTCCATATCCTCGTTATTTCTAAAATTAAACTTCTCCTCCATTTAACGCTCCTCTCCATAGGCACCATAATATCCGCTGGAATAATATCCCTTATAGTTACCCTTGTAATTTTTGCCATAATACCGTTTACCGGCAGCTTCCACCTTATTCAAAACCACGCCAAGGATATTACTGTTCGATACAGCAAGCTGTTCCTTTACACTGCGAGCAAGCTGACGGCTGATATTTTCTGAAGAAATCACCAATATTGAACCGTCACAATGCTTTGATACAATGGCTGCATCAATCACACTTCCCAGAGGAGGTGTGTCAATAATCACATAATCAAACACCCGACGAAGCTGTGGAATCATTTCCCGAAAACGCACATTTCCAAGAAGCTCTGACGGGTTTGGTGGAAATGGTCCCACTGGAATGATAAATAGCTGCGGTACATCTGTGGAATAAGTCACATCCATAACCTTAGCCTGTCCGGACAGATAATGACTTAATCCTCTTACTTTATCTGTAATCTGAAGACGGCTTAACAATACGGATTTTCTCAAATCTGCATCCACCAACACCACATTTTTGCCACTGGCAGCAATTGCCTCTGATAAATGGTAGGAAACATTTGTTTTTCCATCATTTGGAAGACAACTGGTTACCGCGATCACACGATTCTCTGTTCCCGTGAATTCAATATTAGTACGAAGAGATTTAAAAAGCTCCTGCGACCTAAAATCCAGTTCATTTTTATCATTGATTATTAATTTATTCATGAATCAAACTATCTCCTTATTTATCATTTTGCGCGCATTTCCCCCGCATACTGCTTTACCATACTCAACTCCGCATAGTTTGTCAATATATTCCTTACATTCTTTCATTAGTGGCTTTCTAATTTTATCATCATGAGCATCTGTACCTACAAAGTGAATATATTTTCGCTTCAACAGCGAACGAATATGGCGTCCCCGAAGCCATCCGCTGCCCTCCAGAACGCAATCTGCATTGGCCTGAATATAAATTCCCATCGCAACCAGTTCTTCTACCCGGCTGATACTGGACAGATTCCTATATCGCTCCACATGAGCAAGAATAGGCAGATAACCTCCCAGACGTAGATTATGAAGTCCCTTCACAATATAGGAGTAGTCAGAGCTCAACGGAAACTCCACCAGAACATAGCGGCTATCTCCCATGGTCATCAGCTTTCCATCCTGCAAAAGCTCCACAGCATCCTGCTGATATAAAATCTCACAGCCTGATAAAATCTCCATTCCATCACCAATCTCTGCTGCTTCCTGCCGTATCTGCTCCAACGCAATCTGCCAGGCATGAAGATCATTTTTACCACGCATGGGATGATAATGAGGCGTCGCATAAATGGTCTGTATCCCTTCGTCCCAGGCAATTTCCATCATTTTCCTGGTCATCTCCCAATCTCTGGCTCCATCATCTACTCCTGGCAAAATATGACAGTGTATATCAATAAAATCACTCATCTTATTCTCCCATTCTAAGATATAAAGCATGTATAACTTTGGTAAACATAAAATA
>CAMQZX010000308.1 GCA_947039785.1 uncultured Lachnospiraceae bacterium
TCCTTCCAGCGTTTCATGGAATTCGGATATTTCGGGGTCCATTTCTGTGTCACACACTCCAGTGCCTCCGGCGCTTTTTTCTCATCTGCCGCCTGATAGATTGTTTTCAGGTCTGCCGCAAAGGCCTTCCGGTCTTTATCAGGAACGTATTTCAGCGTATTCCTGACCTAATGGACGATACACCGCTGGTATTCTGTTTTGGGAAATGCCATGGTGATCGCTTCCTTCATTCCGGTAAGCCCGTTCCCCATCCGCACAGATGAGCAGGATGTCCTTCACGCCCCGGTTCTTCAGTTCGTTCAATACGGACAGCCAGTATTTTGAACTCTCATTGTCTCCAACATGAATTGTTAATACTTCTTTACGCCCTTTAGTATTGATACCCAGAATGACATAAGCGGCAGGTTTCCGGATCACGCCATTGTCACGGACGGAATAATGGATCGCATCAATGTAGAGGATGGGATATACCTCATCTAACGGGCGGTTCTGCCGGTCTTCGATCTGTGGCAGTATCTTGTCCGTGACATCAGAAATAAAGCCTTCGGATGTCTCAAATCCATAGATATCTTCAATGGTCTCTGCTATCTGTCTTGTCGTCATTCCCTTGGCATACATGGAAATGATCTTCTGATCAATATCAGAGATATCCTTCTGGCGTTTCTTTACTACCTGCGGCTCAAAGGTCGATCTCCTGTCCTGTGGCACGTTAATCTCCATGGAACCATAACTGCTGTTTACGCGTTTGCCCTTGTACCCGTTTCAGTGGTCATCGCTGTCAGAGCGTTCTGATCTTTCATAACCCAGATGCTCATCCATTTCAGCTTCCAGCATTTCCCTGATAGTTCCACCCAGCAGATCCTTCAAGGCATCCTGAATGTCCTCACCCGTCTGGATATCATACCCTTCTAAGAGCTGGTGGATGATGTTTCATCACTTGAACTCGGCGTATTCTTTGTTGTTCTTAACTGTGTTTGTTTAAATTCAGCAGATGCACGCCCTTTTTACTTCAATTACATCATTTATTATGGCTTGCTGATTTTCTGTTGCCAAAATGTTGCCACGCATTTATTATAGAAAATCCCGGCAATTTGCCAATCCATTTTTGAAATGTTACACAGTAAAAACCATTTTTAAGGACAGCGACATAAAATATCATTAAAGTTCAGTTTCTATCCAAATCCTAATATAGAATAAGGCTTTCAAGAATGCCAAAACGTAACAAATATCAACCAACCGTTGCTTTCTCCTTATTCACCCTTTATACAGCTAAGGGAAAATCGGATAAACGCTCTATTCACATATAAGTTGGATTTTGTCGATTTCGTTAGACAAACAAAGCATCTGCTTTTCCTAAGCATTTGCAACGCAAATTTCAAGCTCTCGAATTTTGTCACCTACATCTTCAGGACAATGAGCATCGGATGATGTGATAATTTTTATATTTTTCTTCTTCAAAACATGGAGTAATTCTTTATCCATTCCCAAAGAAGAAGTTTTTGAACATCTTCGAGCCACGCCACTATTCTGATCTGCATACATATTACTATTTGAAAGTTCCATTGCTAAACTTTCATAGTAACCCAAGAGTGAAAAGGACGGTCTATGACCAAATAGTTTTATTGCATCTGGATGACCAATGCCATCAAATAGTTTACTTTTTGCCAAGGAAATAGAGTCTTCAAAATACCTACGATATATCGTATCTACATCAATTCCAATCCAATGTTCAGGCTTATGATCAAATGCAAATTTATCAACAAAGTGAATGCTGCCTAGCAAAAAATCAAACCCCTTGTCTTTCGTCAGCTCTCCAATAAATGTCTCATACTCTTTGAAGTAACATATTTCAAGTCCAAATTTTATCTTAACAGGATATTTTTGATTTCTTACTTTTTCAATAAGTTCATAATACTCCGGCATCTTATGCTTTCCTGCATTTCTTTGAAACCAATTATCCACATATTTACTGTATACGCATACTGAATCATACATAGACATAAACTCTTCAAATATATAACAATGTTCAAGTAACCGAATTTCATCAATCTTCATTTCAACTGCCTTATTTACGAATTGTTCAATCCATTCTAACGAATAATCCCCACGCTCAATATGAATATGACCATCAATCATTTTTACCCTCCATATAATCAGCTAAATTTGGGTTTATTTCTTTGATTATACCACTTTTATTCCCTATTTACCACTAAAAATAAGGGCATGGCAACCGCGCCACACCCCACACTTCTTATCGTTCCAACGACTTCTCAATCCTCCATTTCTGCCTTTTCAAGTCATTCTGCTTCTCATACAGATTATTACGCTCTTTGCAGAGTTCTTTCATACGCTCCAGCTGCGCCTGCACTCCCTCCCGGCAATCCGGCTCTATCTTCTTATATTCCCCTGTCAGATTGCGGATTGTATTCTTGTTTTCCTTTATCTGCTCCGACAAACATACCCAGTCTATCAGATTTTGCACTTTTTTGTCCATTTTGTAAAGGTCTGTATCTGCTACAATTTTAGCACATAACCGTATCATTACTTTCTTTTCCATATCTGTCATGTCAAATCAATCCTCACTTTCCTATCGGCTCATTTTGGATCTATACTATAAAAGTAGACACATACATGTACTGTCTGTTACAATAAACTATACACCAAAAAGGAGGCTCTTATGGCAACAAACAACTACACCAAATACGATGAAGATTTTAAAAAATCCCTCGTCTCACTCCACCAGAACGGCAAAACACAATCCCAGCTCTGCAAAGAATACGGCGTTTCCCAATCCGCTCTTGGCAAATGGGTTAAGCAATGCTCCACCGTTGAAATGGACGATAGCGATGTCCTCACTGCAAAACAGGTCAAAAAACTTCAAAAACGCAACGCTCAGCTGGAAGCGGAGAACCTCATATTAAAAAAAGCCATTGCCATATTCATGCCACACTCAAACAACGATTAGATGCTGTCCATAAACTTCGTTTCCAACATGACATCCCCACGCTCTGCCGTGTTTTAAATATCAACCGAAGCACTTATTACAAGCATTTTCGTAAGGAACCTGCCCCTCGGGTTTCTCAAAACCGACTCATTAAAAGCATGATATTACATATTTATGCTGATTACGACAAACGTCTGGGGGCTTACAAGGTACAGTACATCCTTAAGCGTGACTATGGCATAAACATCAGCGTCGGCAGAGTGTACCGGCTGATGCGCAGCATGGAACTCCCCCAAATGTCAACCGTAAAGCCGAAACCCGGCTGTCGCCGCACGGACAATGGCGAATGCGCCAACCACCTGCAGCAGCAGTTTTCCCAAGATGCCCCAAATCTCGTCTGGGTCAGCGATATTACCTATCTGAAAGCTGGGGGCAAATGGTATTATCTGTGCGTTGTTATCGACTTGTTCTCAAGAAAGATGATCTCGTGGCGTCTGTCCGGCAAAGCGGATGTCAGACTTGCCATAACAGCTTTTCAGAAGGCTTATACGAAAAGAAATACGCCCTATGGTCTTATTCCATTCCGACCGCGAAACACAATATACTGCATTTTCATTCCGTCAGCTTTTGGATTCTCTGAACATAGTGCAGTCTTTTTCCCAAAAAGGATATCCCTTCGATAATGCTGTTTGCGAGTGCTTTTTCAAGTATTTAAAGCGGGAAGAAACCAACCGGAGGACATACCATACTTTTAATGAACTGCATCTCTCTGTTTTTGAATACATTGAAGGATTCTACAATTCCCGGAGACCTCTTGGCTCTCTTGGCTCTCTGACACCAAACGAAATGGCATCCGCAATCCCAAGCCTGACCAACTGATGAAAATTACAAATGCTTTGGGTATCAGTATCAATGTTTTCATGGATTTTGATATAGAAACAGTGTCAGATGTATTATCTTTGATTTTGAAAATGGACGAGCAATTAGATATGGACTTTGAAGCAGAGAGGTACGAGGACGGAAGTTTCAATCCCGCTACCATCAAAATATCCTTTCAGAACTCCCTGCTCAATCATAAGCTGGGCGTATACATGAAAGCAAGGGAATTGCAGGAGAACCTTTTGAATGATACGGAACGTTTCTCGTCAGAGGAAGAACACCAACGGGCGATTGAAGCACTCTCAAAGGATTTGGACGCTGTTAAACAGAGTATTCTTGATGACAGCAAGATTGTTAAAAAAGGTGTTCGGGGAATACCTGTTAAAATATATCCCGAAAACGAATAGAAATGAGGTGTTAAAATTGTATACAATATTTCAAAGGACAACAATTTCAGAACCAACCTTGTTCAGCCCGTCTGACACAACCAAAAGAATAGAAAATTTTCCGAAAATTTGTGTTTCCACATTTTCCGACAACATCATTCAGAAGTTTTCTTCTTTGGATAACGTAGAAAAAATAGCAGAACTCTACTCTGCAAGCGGCA
>CAMQZX010000309.1 GCA_947039785.1 uncultured Lachnospiraceae bacterium
TTTAGATTCATTAAGAAAATCACCTGCTTCTATACCGCAGAGACATAAGTGGTGCACGAGGGGAACTTGCTTGTGTCAGGTGGAGCAGGATCATTTGACAGGCAGCGTAGCTGCTATGAGGTTATGAGAAAGCGGCAAAGCGGATTGCGAATATCCGGTTGACTGCTAAAGCTATAAAGGTTAAGAATGTAAAGGCGGTGGACTATGGGCAAAAGATGCAGAAAATGGATATTGATTATGACAGCCTCTATGTTGACGATGAACAGTGCTCTTATACCTGTTTTAGCCAGTAAAGACGGGGGAGAGGAGGCGGTGACTCAGCCTTCTGCTTCTGTGGAACAATCGTCTTCTTCTGCCGGAGCGGAGTTTTCGGCAGGGAGTTCTGAAGTAATGATGTCGGAGTCTTCACAGGGAAGCCTGGTCGATTCAGATGTCTCTGAAGAAACGATGTCCAGTGAGTCAGACAGTGAGGGGAAAATGGATTATATTGGCGATGGTCCCATGTCCGAGGAACAGATTGAGGAAGAACGGACGGCTATCAGTCAGCTCAGTGAGATGCCCATGGAGGATGAGACAGTGGATGCTGTAACCGGTACTTGGGGAGAGGAATCTTATCCGTCTCAATATGATCTCAGAAGTTATTCTACACCGGTGCGAAATCAGGAGAATTCCAGCATGTGCTGGTCTTATGCCACTGTGGCTGCGGCGGAGGCTTCTCTGGTGATGAATGGAGTGTTTTCTTCCAATCGTTTGAATCTGTCCGAGAGACATCTGGCGTTTTGTGCTTATAATACTGCTCTGGCAGATCCGCTGGGGAATATAACCGGGGATTATAATTATCTTTTGCGTGCCACAGACTATTTCAGTGTGGGAGGAAATCCGCTGATTGCAGCCATGGTGCTGAGTCAGTGGAAAGGCCTGACAGGCGAGTATGCAGTTCTGACCGATGACGGTTCCTTCGAAAAGGAGGCCATTTTGACAGATTTTGCTCAGGTACATAAAACTGACATGAAGCGGGCGCTGGTGGAGTATGGTCCTTTGGCTATCACCTGCTTTATGAGTGCAGATTATTTAAATCCCAGTACGGGAGCTTATTGTTACAACGGAGAGGCTGCTGGAGTCAATCACGCTACAGCCATTGTGGGATGGGACGACAATTACAGTAAGGAAAATTTTGCAGAGGCCTCCAACGTAACACGAAACGGCGCCTGGATTGTAAAAAACAGTTGGGGCGAGGATAGAGGGGATCATGGTTATTATTATGTGTCCTATGAAGATTCCACCATCAGCAGTATTGTGGCGGCTCGCTATGCATCGGCAGAACAGTATGATCACAATTATCAATATGATGGAACAGCTATTACGCTGGATGGGATTGCCACACAGGAACTGGCAGTGGGAGATTCGGTGGCGAATGTATACCGGGTAAAAGGTAATCAGGATGGTGCGGAGGAGCTTCGGGCAATCGGATTTCAGCTTCGAAACGCCAACACTCAGTTTACAGTGAAGATTTATAAAAATCTGCTGGATAAGAAAAATCCTTCCAGTGGAATTCTGGCCTATGCCTCAGAGGCGGAGAGAACCACATTTCAGGGGTATTATACGATTGAACTGACAGAACCGGTAACTTTGGAGGAAGGAAGTTATTATTCTATTGTAATTACAGCGGAGAACAATTTTAAATATTACGTGGAACGTTCCTACGAAAGCTCCGATGAAAATGCCTGGATTGGCTATCATGCCCGATTAGACCCGGGTCAGAGCTTTTCCAAGCGTCAGGGAGCCAAAACCTGGAGAGATAATTACGATGAAGAGTTTTGCGCCAGAATCAAAGGATTTACAGTGGATGTGGATTAGCAGGATAATTACCTGGGGGTATCTTCCTCTGAGAGACTGGAAACAACTAAAAAAGCAATACGGAGGTAAGAAACAACATGAATTTACGAAACAGAACATGGATACCTATGGTGTTGGCCGGAACGCTTGTGTTCCAGTCCGTACCCCTTTCCGTCTATGGAGCGGAGACAGAGGTTCCCGTTGTAGAGGAAGCAGATGCTTCTTTGCAGCAGGAGAATGACGTGGTTTCCATTGAGAGCGGAGAGAGCAGAGAGAAGGAGGAGAATTCTTCAGATACTGCAGATCAGGATGAATCAGGTGAAAACCTGGATTATATTCTGGGACGTCCTCTCACAGAAGCAGAAATCAAGGAACAGGAAGCCTTAGAGCCGGAGTTGTCCCCTCTGTATGAGGAGGAAGTCTTTGTGGAGGAGCACTGCGGCAGCACGTCCAACTACAGTCCCAGATCCGCAGCAGTCCCGGCGCGGTATGACCTGCGGGAAAGTGGACTTGTAACTTCAGTGAAAAATCAGGAAGGAGATGATTTATGCTGGGCATATTCTGTGATTTCCCTGGCAGAATCATCCATAATCAGCAAATCTGAGAACCATACGGCTGAGAGTACTGATTATTCAGAAGATCATCTGGCATATTTTACATACAATGCAGTGGCAGATCCCCTGAACAATACAAGTGGGGATAGAACTTTCTGTGCAAATACCCAAAAGGATTACAAAAGTGCCGGCGGGAACCCCAATCTTGCAGCCATGACTCTGGCTCAGTGGAAAGGAGCTGCTTTGCAGGGAACGGAACTGACAGGGGAAAATGCCTATCGTGATGATGCTGTTTTGACAGGCTTCTGCCTGATTTCGGGTTCTGGTGTGAGAAGGATAGCCAATATGAAAAATGCCATATTGGAGTATGGACCGCTGGGAATTACCTTTAATTATCAGGGAATATATCTGAATCGTGATACAGCAGCCTATTGTTATCAGAGCAGCGGTTCTGGAAACATTGGTACCAACCATGCTGTGACCATTGTCGGCTGGGATGATAATTACAGTAAGGAAAACTTTTTGAATGGAGATAAACTTTATAATGATGGTGCCTGGATCGTAAAGAACAGTTACGGCAGTGAATGGGGAAATCAGGGATATTTTTATATGTCTTATGAGGAACCTTCTCTGACTACGGTTGTATCAATGGATTTTACTACTCCGGATACCTACGATTATAATTATCAGTATGATGGCACAGCGGGAATATCCTTTTACAGAGAAGTCAATGCCAATGGAGCAGTGGCCAATGTGTATCAGGTAAAGGGTGGAGTTGGCAACGAATCCCTGAAAGCAGTAGGCTATCAGCTCAGCAGCGCAGATTCCAGAGTGAGAATAGAAGTTTATCGGGATTTAAAGGTACCTACAAGTCCTCAGAGCGGCGAGCTGGCTTACGTTTCTGAAACGATTTCGCAGGATTACCCGGGATACTATACTATTTCATTGGATCAGCCTGTGGAGTTGAAAAAGGGAAGCTTTTATTCTATTGTGGTTGTGGCGGTAAATGATATTTGTCTAACTGCAGAAACCAGCTATGCTTCTACAAATTATAAGTATATTGCCTCGGTAAAACAGGGACAGAGTTTCACGAAGGTTGATTCGGATAGCGGATGGAGAGACAATCTTGATATGACTGCTTGTACTATGACCAGCGGTGGAATCTATTCCAGAGTTGGGTTTAGCAGCAGAATCAAAGGTTATACTCAGGATGGAATTACGCTCAATCAGACTGCTCTGACACTGAAAAAGGGAGGGACCTCCACATTAACAGCAGGTTTGGGAACAGATGGGGATACTCCTGTTCAATGGAGCAGCAGCAATACAAGCGTTGCCACTGTGGACAGCAACGGTGTGGTGACTGCCAAAGGGTATGGTAAGGCAGTGATTACTGCCGATGCTTTGGATGAGAGTGGAAGAAGCGCTTCCTGTCAGGTAACCGTTGGATATTCCATTAACTATAAGTTAAACGGCGGTACCAATGCAAAGGTGAATCCGGCATTATATTATAACCAGAAAGTGACGTTGAAGTCTCCGTCCCGAAGGGGCTATACATTTGCGGGCTGGTACACCAGCAGCACCTATAAGACCAAAATCACTTCTATTGCCAAAGGAACGCAAAAGAATTACACACTGTATGCAAAATGGAAGAAAATCAGCATACCGGCTGTCAAATCTGTGAAGCTGAAAAACAGCAGCTCCAAGGCTATGGTCGTATCCTACGGGAAAATCAGCGGTGTGGGAGGTTATCAGATTGTGTACGATACCAATTCGAAATTTACAACAAAGAAATGGGTAGGACGTGTGGGAACCTCCAAGACAATCACCGGCCTTAAGAAGGGAAAGACTTATTACGTGAAAGTCAGGGCCTTTAAGGTAGACTCTACAAACAAGAGATATTATGGTCCTTACAGTACTGTGGGTAAAGTAAAAATTACAAAATAAAGATTAATGCAGATGGATCACAAATACTGCTGTCTCTTATACACATCTCCGAG
>CAMQZX010000310.1 GCA_947039785.1 uncultured Lachnospiraceae bacterium
ATGACAACGAATAATAAGAAATCTATGGTAACATCCTACCCGTAGTGGTAAATTGTTCTACAGGAAAGGGTGCGAAACATGGAAAATGAAGTATACGAAAAGGACTATGGAGAGGAATTCCGGGAGAGAAGCGATAAGGCAAAGGGAAAGGATTTTCTGCACACTTTGATGGATGTTGGATTTTTTCAGGCGTATAAAGAAGAAATGGACAAAATCCCAAAGCGTGTGGTTCCCAAGGAAAAAGCAGATTATGAATACCTACTTGGGGAGTGAGAGCATCTGTCAGCAAAGACTGGCGGGTGCTTTTTTCGCACAGATATGGTATGCTGTAAGCAGTATATCAACTTGGAGGTACAGGCATGGAAGAACAGCAGAATTCATTGACTTATGAAATTATCAAAGCAGCTGTTGCCGGGGAGAAATGGGCAACAGAAAAGATTATGGCATATTACGATGATTATATGACAGAGCTTTCCACAGTGGAAGAGAAGCAGTCGGACGGCAGTGTAAAGAGTTACGTGGATGAGGATTTGAAGCAAGAGATAGCGTTGAAACTGCTGGAGGAGATACCGAACTTTCCGCTGGAGGAAGCGGAGAGGATTGCAGGAGGGGAGACTGATTAGAGAAAGATCAAATCTACGAGGCATTCTGGAAAGAGATCCAGGGCATTGCGGGTTGCAGACGCTCAGAGAATCTGGAGTTCAGTGGGGTTTGAGGTCTGATTATGGGGTCAATTCTTTTATAATAAACTGTTTTGAGGATATAGTATAAACTGGAAAACGCTAATTTGGCTATTCTGTGGCATTATTCAATGGATTATGGTAAAATTCTGCTGTCCGGGATTGAATAGCAACTGAAAGACCAAACAGATGTTAACAATGATAATAGCTGTAAATCTCATTGAAGTCATTATATAAGTCTTTCAGTTTGTATAGAAAATGTTCGTTTTTATAGGAGGCATCTATGTGGCAATTTACATTTTTTATATTTTTCATATTATTTTGTATATTTGCAGGAATAATGGCACGTGAACCCAGAACGTTATGGAGCGGGGTTTCTTTTTTCTTCATGATGATATGTTTGTCTATTTCCTTGTTTTTTATTCTATCTGAATATTCCAGGTGGCTGGCAGCACATGACGTGGTAATTGGAATACTGATTCTCCTGTTTGTTTTGGCGATAGGCTGTATGCTTATGTTTCCGGCAGCTTTGATCGTCATGTTTTTCATCGAGGGAATAAAAGTCATCAAACATGAAGGAGTGAAACCGTCAAATTT
Source organism: uncultured Lachnospiraceae bacterium (assembly GCA_947039785.1). GTDB lineage: Bacteria > Bacillota > Clostridia > Lachnospirales > Lachnospiraceae > JALFVM01. The sequence goes on from CAMQZX010000310.1 coordinate 1,278, forward strand.
ATTGTCGATGCTGTTCTCTATCTTGTTATATGTCTACCTGTCTGTCTGGCCGATGATTGGCAATTTAAGAAAAAATACATTAAGTACAATGCTCTATGTTATCATCAGTTTTTCGGCAGTATATGTATTATCATTGATGGCTATGTATTCACTTTCTGCAATTCTTAACCTTATTCATCTGAAAAAGAACAGAAATGCAGATTATATTGTTGTTCTGGGATCTGGAATCATTGGAAAGAAGGTCACACCGTTACTTGCGGCCCGGATTGAAAGAGGAATGGAATTGCTGTATTCCAATCCTAATGCTGTATTGATTATGTCCGGTGGGCAGGGACCTGGAGAGGATATTCCAGAGAGCGTGGCTATGGCTGCATATGCAGTAGGTAAAGGTGTAGATGCAGAGCGTATCATAATGGAACAAAAATCTGTATCAACAGAAGAAAATTTACTGTTTTCAAGGAAATTGATTGATAAAGAGGCTCCTAAAATTGTTATCGTCACAACGGCTTATCATGTGTTCAGAGCATTAATTCTGGCAAAACAGCAAGGGTTAAAGTGTGTTGGATTTGGGGCAAAAACGAAATGGTATTTTACGCTAAATGCTTTAATACGTGAGTTTGTTGGATATCTACGTTTGACATGGAAGAAACATGCGCTGGTAATTGGCATAGTAGCCAGTATTGTCGTGGCGACTAATATCGCTGGTTGGTTGAGATAATTAATAACTGTGAAATTACAGCGATTTAAGAGAGAATAGTTATAAAGAACCGTTAAAGTATTAGCAAGAACTCTCTAAACTTGAGGTGAAATAAAGCGTATGAAAAGCCCCAGGCGGCATTTGAAGCTGTTCTGGGGCTTTATAATTATCCTTTGAATTTATCAGGCAAGTGAATTTCAGTTTTCAGACCATGAGGTGTAATGTTTGAAAATTGGATATCTCCATAATGTACTTTTACAATCTGTCTTACGATTTTAAGCCCCAATCCGTGTTCTGCTTCGGCTGTTTCCGTCTGGGAACTGGGAATACTGGTATCGTTATTCAGTAATGCCAGGTATGATTCCTTGATTCCGCACCCAGAGTCTGCGACACAAAACGTACAGATTCTGTTGTCCATTTTTACAGAAACGGTTATCTGACATCCACCAGGATTGTGTGTGATGCTGTTTTGTATTAGATTGTGCAGCATCCGGTTAAGCAGGAAATTGTCGCCGTATAGGAAAGTTTTTATATCTGTGTCAGTTCCAGACAGTTCTAATTCATAGCCCTCCGGAAGTCCGTTATTTAGAAATTCGCTTATCACCTGCCGGATCAGTTCAAGAGGATCAAGCGGCTTTATGCGGAAGGGCTGCATAGAGTATTCCAATTTTGTTGTTAAATTTAGATCTGCAACCAATGTACGGAGCTTTTCACTTTGTTTTCGTATGATTTCAGCCTGTCTTCTGGTTGCTGCTGGTAAGTCAGGGTTATCTTCTATTTCACTGGAATAACCTAAAATCATAGAAAGTGGCGTACGGATATCATGAGATATTCCACGAATCCATTCAGCACGCGTATTATCCTTTTTTGCCAGATAGTCACTGGCATGGTTTAATCCTGTATTGATTTCAGCAAGTTCACCTTTTTCCTCTAAGTGAAATGTTTCCCCCTGTGACAGTTTTGGATGCCAGCCAGGATTGGCCGCATTGCAGTTTCGATTTTTCTGGTATTACGTAAAAATAAGAAAATCATAACACCGATATTGATGACCAATGCAGCCAGACAGATGAAAAGAACAAGCCAGAAATATCTGGTTTTGAACGAGATATAGTATTGGCTGATTGTGCCCGGCTGAAATCCCACAACTAAAAGTCCATTTGGATGATTTCAGATTTTAACGGGATAGTCCTTCAGATACCATCTGCTGAACATCGCAATTTCAGATGCAGAGTATTTAAGGGGAAGTCCTTCTGGCAGACCGCTTTCCCAAATGACAGCACCTTCATCGTCAATCAGCATAGCCCAAGCATCCGTCTGTGCTAAGATGTCATTTGCTTCCGGATCAACTGCGAATGCCCCGTTCTTTTGTTCAATAAGATTTGAAAACCGTTCCATTGGAAAAACGGAGTCCTTAACACCATTCAGATAGGAAGTAAGAAAAAGGATTCCTATTAATACAATGTTGATTACAAAAAACAGCAGCAGTATTCCGATGACTGATAATATATAGCGGCGAAAGAAGCGGTCAATTGGTTTCATTTTTCCGCCCCCTTAATGTGGAGCCGGTAACCTAATCCTTTTACGGTTAAAAGGGAAACAGGTTTTGACGGATTGGCCTCGATCTTTTCCCTTAAGTGGCGTATATGTGTCACAAGAGTATTTTCATATCCCTGCCAGAATTCCCCACAGACAGTTTCGCATAGTGAACCTGTGGTTACAATCCTTCCGGAGTTTTCAAATAACTTTTCAAATAGCGTAAATTCTTTTGCAGTCAATGAAAACACTTCATCCCCACGATAAACTTCGGCCTTATCTAAATTAACGGTTGAAGCTTCCAGATATACAATACGTTCCTTTTCAGGATAGGCGCGGTTTAAGATTGCCTGAACACGCAGAAGTAACTCCTTGGGCAAAAAAGGTTTTATAAGATAATCATCAGCTCCGTTTTCAAATCCTAAAAACTTATCATCGGCTTCTCCGCGGGCTGTAAGCATGAGAACAGGAATCGTACTCGTTTTTCGTATTTCCTTTAATAGTGAAACCCCGTCAATGCCCGGCATCATCACATCAAGAATTACCATATCGGGTTGATTTTCCCGAAATATCGCTAATGCCTCTTTCCCAGAAGAAGCAGTGGTGATTTTGGTGTACCCGGCACGGTAAAAAACCGATTGGAGCATTTTAAGTAGCTCTGATTCATCGTCGACAGCAAGAATGCTTTTATCTTTCATACGGCACCTCCTTTTCTTTGTCCCTTATTATAGCTCAAAAGATGAAAATATCCTATTCATGTTTTGAAATCTCAAGGTAAATTCAAGGTTAACTCAAGATACCCTCAAGGATGCCATGTTACGATCAATGTGAATCAAAAAGGAGGTATAACATCTATGAGTGATTACAT
>CAMQZX010000311.1 GCA_947039785.1 uncultured Lachnospiraceae bacterium
AGCAAAACCGTTAATTTTCGGGCACCTTTCAAGCCGTTTCGCAATCACCTATATATCATATAAAATCTTCTGCAAGCCCAACCATATATACCATATCATTGACACATTTTGCTTTAAATATACCTTGCTTTTGGTGTCAGATGTGCAAATATAAACAGGAGTACCTGACGGTCTTTTTAAGACGCAGATACTCCTGATTTTTAATTATAATGCCCTCTATATCTTTGAATACATGGTCTTACTGCTGACTCCCTGAAGCATTCCCAGCTTTCCTGACAGAGTGCTGATCACATTCTGCGGGGCATCCATTACCACACTGATAACTGATATATTTCGGGGACGATATGGAACTCCCATCCGTCCCACAATATATTGGGCATGTTGATGAAGCAGTTGATTGATCTTCTCCACCTCCCCGGAATCTTCCACAATAACAGATATTACTGCCAGTCTCGTCTCCATAAACACCTCCTGATAGCATTCCTTTTATCCCATCGTCTCAAACAGCACCTCTACCTGTCCTCCGCAAATCATACCCAGCTTACTGCTGTCGGCACTGGAAAGATCATATTCCTGAATGGTCACTCCGTTTACCCTGGCGGCATCTTGAATGGCTCTGTATTCCACAGAACCTCCGCCAATGGTTCCCACTGGCTTTCCCCCATAAGGAACCCACATTTTACTTCCTACGCCTCTCGGCGAAGAACCTTCCTTGCGAATAATCGTAGCCATGACTCCATGACTGTTCTTTGAAACTGCTTCTACGACTCCTGGATTTACGTAGGCACAGTAATGCTGATTTTTTACCTGTACTACTTCCGCCATAATACTGATCATAATTTCTTCCGGAGTCTGGCCACCCAGCTTAATACCGATGGGAGCATGCATTGATGCAATCTTCTCCTCACTGTAGCCGTCTCTTCGCAGATGTTCCACAGTAGCTGCCACCTTTGACCTGCTTCCAATCATTCCAAAATAAGTGTAGGAACGCTTCAGAATCTGTCTGGCACAAAGCTCGTCAAAACTATGCCCTCTCGTCACAACCACATAATACGTATTATCATAGACAGGAATTCTGTCTGCAAACTCTCTGAAATCCAATTGAATCAGCTCATCTGACTCAGGAAACCTGTCTCTGGTGAGAAATTCCTCACGGTCATCTGCCACTGTCACATGAAAGCCCAGCATTTTTGCCACTTTACACACTGGTTGGGAAACATGTCCGCCGCCGCAAATCACCATGTGCGGATTTTCCATAAAAAGCTCCACCAAAAATTGATCGTCACCTATGGATAACAGCCTGGTTTCTTTCGTTTCCAATAGTGCAATCCTGGCATCATCCCAGTAAGATGCCGTTGCTTCTCCTAAACGCTGCTCGAAGGCTTCCCCATATAAAAGCTTGCTTCCCACATAAGGGCCAGTCAAGGCAGTGGCACACCGCAGTACACCTCTCTGTTGAATTTGACGAAATATTTCCTGATACATACTATTTTAGCTCCTTTCTTTATGAAGCATCCTGCTCCATGTTCAATACCTTCCCAGTCTTCACCCTATGTTTATATCAGAGATATCTTACCATAAATTGCACTTCTTTTGCCAATAATTTAGAATAATAAGAAAAAAATTATAAGATTTTGTTGACCTTTTGCGCATATAATGAGATGATAATGCAGAACAAATAAATCGCAGGTGTAATCCTGCAAAGGGGGATATCATTATGAAAAACATTTTTAAAAGTCTGCCCTTTCGTTTGCTGGTTGGCGTAATCCTTGGTATTATTGTCGGACTGGTGCTTCGGGAGACAGACAATTCTGCCATCTCCATGGCAATCCTAAATGTTATTGTTACTTTAAAATATGTGTTTGGCCAGGTGATCACCTTTACCGTACCGCTGATCATCATCGGCTTTATTGCTCCATCCATTACAAAACTTGGAAACAATGCCTCCAAAATGCTTGGCGTTGCCATTGTACTGGCATACGTTTCATCCTTGGGTGCTGCCCTGTTCTCTATGCTGGCTGGATATGGATTGATTCCTCATTTGTCCATCGCCTCTTCCGTAGAAGGATTAAAGGAGCTCCCTGCAGTGGTTTTCGAGCTGAGTATTCCACAGATCATGTCTGTTATGAGTGCTCTGGTATTCTCCATTATGATTGGTCTTGCTGCCACCTGGAATCAGGCAAAACTGATCACAGCCATTTTGGATGAGTTTCAGAAAATCGTACTTTCCATCGTTTCCAAAGTCATCATTCCGCTTCTGCCCTTCTTCATTGGGCTGACTTTCTGTGGATTGGCTTACGAAGGCTCCATCACAAAGCAGTTCCCTGTATTTTTGCAGGTAATTGTTATTGTAATGGCAGGACATTTTATCTGGATGGCACTTCTGTATGTGCTGGCTGGTATTTACTCCCATGAAAATCCCATGGAAGTAGTTCGCCATTACGGTCCGGCTTACCTGACTGCCGTAGGTACCATGTCCTCTGCCGCCACTCTGGCAGTTGCACTGCAGTGTGCTCATAAAGCAAAACCACTGCGTAAAGATATGGTTAGCTTTGGAATCCCACTGTTTGCCAACATTCACCTGTGCGGTTCCGTGTTGACAGAAGTCTTCTTCTGCATGACCATCTCCAAAATTCTCTACGGCTCACTGCCAAATGTGGGGACTATGATTTTATTCTGTATTCTTCTTGGAATTTTCGCCATCGGCGCTCCTGGAGTTCCTGGCGGTACAGTTATGGCATCCCTGGGTATCATCACCGGCGTTTTAGGTTTTGACGATTCTGGTACTGCATTGATGCTGACTATCTTCGCATTACAGGACAGCTTCGGTACTGCCTGCAACGTAACCGGAGACGGTGCATTGACTCTGATGCTCACTGGCTATGCCAAAAAGCATAACGTTGAAGAAACCAACCTGACCATCGATCTTTAAATAGTGATACATCAAGCCTTCCGCAATCAGATAGCACACCAGGTTGCAGAAGGCTTTCTTTTATCGTTTTATCTTGCTGAAACAGATTACAGCTGCCTTTTTTCTCTAGCGATATAAGTACCCGTCTTTTCTTCCACCAGTCTTCCGCCATCCACCACAAGACGGCCTCTTAAGAATACTTTCTCAATACATCCTCTTAGCGAAAAACCTTCAAAAGGTGAATAATCCATGTTGTACATCTGTGTGGCAGCTGAGATGACTCCTTCTTTCTCTGGATCAATGATTACGATATCAGCATCGCTTCCCGACTGAATCACACCTTTTCTCGGATAAACACCGTAAAGTTTTGCCGGATTTTCTGAGAGAACCTTACACATCTGTTCCTGGGAGATTCTTCCTTCCCGGACACCGTAAGTAAACATCAAAGGGCCTCTCGTCTCCACACCAGGCATCCCGTTGGGAATTTTGGTAAAATCCTCCCTTCCCATTTCTTTTTGCTTCATGGTGAAGCTGCACTGATCAGTAGCCACTGTCTGAATCTGTCCTTCCCGAATAGCCTTCCACAACACTTCCTGATCTTTTTTCTTACGGATTGGAGGCGAGCAGACATATTTTGCAGCCTCAAAGCCATCCTTCCCATAAACACTGTCATCCAGAAGCAGATATTGAGGGCATGTCTCCGCATAGACGGTTTGACCCTTGGCACGGGCGGCTATCAATTCCTCATAAGCCTCCTCACAAGTCAGATGTACCACCATCACTGGTGCCTCTGCCTGGGCAGCAATGGTCATCAGGCGATGAACAGCCTCTGCCTCCAGCTGAGGAGGGCGAACCTTGGGATGGGTGTCAGGCCCCAGCTTCCCTGCTTTTCTGGCTTCCCGAATCAGTGCGTCAATAAGGTCTGCATTTTCGCAGTGAACTCCGGCAAAACAATCGTATTTGTTCAGTTCTTTAATAACTTCATAGAGCTCTCCATCATTTAAAATCATGGCAGGATAAGTCATATATAATTTAAAACTTGTGATACCTTCTCTAATCATGTCCTGAATTTCTCCACGGACATAATCATTCCAGTCGGAAATTGCCATATGAAATGCATAATCACAGGAGCATTTGCCGTCAGCCTTTTTGTGCCAGTTCTGCAGTGCTTCTTTAAGAGTTTCTCCTTTATTCTGAGTGGCAAAATCAATGACCAGAGTAGTTCCTCCCACAACAGCAGCCTTTGTTCCCGTCTCAAAATCATCTGCCGTCACCGTATTGGAAACCTCCAGATCCAGATGGGTATGTCCGTCAATAAAGCCGGGAAATAAAAGCTTCCCTGTGACATCATACACTTTTGCCTCCTCCTGCTGCAGATTTTCTCCCACCTTATATATGATTCCGTCCTCCATCAGCACATCTGCCTTCCAGGATCGATTTCCGG
>CAMQZX010000312.1 GCA_947039785.1 uncultured Lachnospiraceae bacterium
TCAATTATATATAAAAAACCCTTTTCATGTAAAGCATTCTGATGTAATATAAGGAGGAAATGTGAACAATAGTTACTGTTCACGCACCACTGTCCTGCGAGGTGTTTTGGTGCTATCAGCCCCAAAATCCCGAGACATGCAACGCGAAATGATGCAAGTTCCGCCACAAAGGTTACAAAACAGGAAGCAGAAGAAACAAAAACAATAGTTTGAGGTGAATTCAGATGAATGAAAGATATATTCAGGACCAGTTGATTCAGGAGATGATTTCTTATTACCGGGGAGACGCCCGCCGGATTCAGCATTTTCTGAAGGTATATACCTTTGCGGGAATCATAGCAAGAGGAGAGAAGCTGCCGCAAAGGCAGGCGGACATTCTGGCAACAGCCGCCATCACCCACGATATAGGAATCAAAGTCTGTGAAGAAAAATATGGCAATTGCAGTGGAAAAAAGCAGGAACTGGAAGGGCCGGCAGTGGCAAAGGAGATGCTGATTCGTCTGGGTTATGAGGAGGAGATCATAGAGAGAGTCTGCTATCTGATTGCCCACCACCATACCTATCACCACATTCAGGAGATGGATCATCAGATTCTTGTGGAAGCAGATTTTCTGGTGAATCTCTGGGAAGATGAAGTGCCAAAGAGGAACATTCAGAGTACCTGCGAGAAGATTTTTCGCACAGAGACCGGCAAGGGCCTGTGTAGAGAAATGTTTGGATTGTAGGAGTGGAACAAATGTTATAAGCCTTTCGTTTGGCTTTGCAGCAAATTTCCGGAGACTATAAGGCCGGGCAAGGCGCTTTTTGTAAAAATTCCGTAAATATTTGAATAATTTTCCCAAAAGGTCTTGTTATTTGGAGACAGTATGCTATAATTGTGACGAAAAAAGAATAATATGCAAAATAGGTTCCATGCGTCAAGTGTTCAGTGGATGGGGAGTTGCCGTTGAAACGAAAAGTATGTCTTACGATATGGAAACCGCACCCGTTGCAGCAATATAAGATAATCAGTAAGCCTGGTAAGGTGTCGCATCTCGTATTGTGTTGGAATGGAAAAGTCATATATTCTGTCACAAGGGGGATGTTTTTTTGTTATAAAAAACAGACTCCAGCTCTCAATAATATTTTTTCATATAACAGGAAATTCTTTTGGAATTCCCTATTATACAAAAAGCCCTCCGGGCAGGATTGCACTGCGGCGGAGTGGAATTATGTTGTTAAAGCAACCCGCCGCAGGCGGAGAATCCTGCAAACAGGATTCTTTTTTATGTACGTATGAAAGGAGTCTGTTTTTATGATGGACAAAGAGAAAATTAAACAGGGTGTAAGATTGTTACTGCAAGGAATCGGAGAGGATGTAAATCGTGAGGGACTTCTGGAAACACCGGACAGAATTGCACGTATGTGCGAGGAAATCTATGGGGGCTTATATGAGGATGCAGATAAGCATCTGGCAAAGCAGTTTACTGTGGATAACAACGAGATGGTAATTGAGAAGGATATCACATTTTACTCTACCTGTGAGCATCATCTGCTCCCATTTTACGGCAAAGCTCATATTGGATACATACCTAATGGTAAAGTCGTAGGACTGAGTAAGCTGGCAAGAACTGTGGATGTCTACGCAAGAAGACCGGAGATTCAGGAGAAGATGACCACTCAGATTGCAGATGCTCTGGAACGCTGCCTGAATCCACAGGGAGTTATGGTAATGCTGGAAGCAGAGCACACCTGCATGACCATGAGAGGAATTAAAAAGCCGGGAACAAAGACAGTGACTACAGTAGTACGCGGCTGTTTTAAGGACGACTATGAGAAGCAGAAAATGTTTCTTCAGATGGTGAAGGACTGATTTTATGGAGCGAGTAAATCGTATCTGGAATCACCCAAAATACCAGCAATGCCTGGCGAGGATACAGAAGCTGGAGGAGAAGCGGGAATTTTGCCGTCATACCCCGGAGCATTTTCTGGATGTGGCACGGCTGACCTATATTTTTGCTTTGGAGAGGGGAATTTCAGTGGAGAAGCCTGTGATTTATGCAGCGGCACTCCTTCATGATATTGGAAGGTTCCGCCAATATGAGGATGGAACGCCCCACGACAAAGCCAGTGTGGAAATTGCACAAAAGCTTCTGCCGGAATGTGGATATCTGGCCTCTGAGACAGAGACGATTGTGGAAATAATCGCATCTCATCGGAGTAAATCCCAAAAGGAAGATTTGAACGGACTGTTTTACAAGGCAGACAAAATGTCCAGAAGCTGTTATAGCTGTCCTGCTGAGGCAGAATGCAATTGGCCAATAGAGAAGAAAAATAATCAGATTCAGTATTAAAAGTGTTTTTTTGAAAAAATAAGACGTCTGCTTTTTCAAATGGCAGATGAAGAAACAAATCAATCCTGGCGGGAGATAATCTCCCCCAGAATATAAATTTGTAGAGATATAATCTATAAGGAACAGTGAGGAATAGACTGTGAGTAATGTAATGAGAATCGGCAACAGAGACTTTGATGTTGCAAACAATACCTATATTATGGGAATCCTGAATGTAACTCCGGATTCCTTTTCCGACGGAGGCAAATGGCTTAATATGGACGACGCTCTTCGTCATGTGGAAGAGATGATTGAGGAAGGTGCCCATATCATCGATGTGGGCGGAGAGTCCACCAGACCAGGTCATATTCAGATCAGCGAAGAAGAAGAGGCTGCCCGGGTAAAACCCATTGTGGAAGCCATCCGCAGACGGTTTGACATTCCCATCTCCATCGATACCTACAAGGCGAGTGTAGCTGAGGTGGCTTTGGATGCAGGTGCTGATCTGGTTAATGATGTGTGGGGATTTAAGTATGATGAGAAGATGGCTCCTCTGGTTGCAAAATACCAGGCTTCCTGCTGTCTGATGCACAACAAAAATGAAGCCGTCTACAACAATTTCTACGATGATATGCTGAAAGAGACACAGGAGTGTGTGGATATTGCCAGAGCTGCAGGAGTAGCTGAAGATAAGATTATGGTAGATCCGGGTGTTGGATTTGGCAAAACGTATGAGATGAATCTGGAGACCATCCACCATATGGAGCGTTTTCATGAATTGGGATATCCCATTCTTCTGGGAACCTCCAGAAAGTCTGTGATTGGAATGACTCTGGATCTTCCGGCCGATCAGCGAGTGGAAGGAACTCTTGTTACTACTGTAATGGCAGTACAGAAGGGGTGTGCTTTTGTTCGCGTTCATGATGTAAAGGAAAATAAGCGTACCATTCAGATGACCCAGGCAATCTTAAAATATTAAGGCGTCAAGAGAATGGAAGGATACGAAAAAGAAATGGATAAGATTCATATTAAAAATTTGGAAATCTATGCCAGACATGGCGTATTTCCAGAGGAAAATGTGCTGGGACAGAAGTTTCTGGTTTCTGCCGTGATGTATACCAGCACCAGAGAAGCCGGCAAAACCGATGATCTGACAAAATCTATCCACTACGGAGAAGTCAGTCATTTCATTAAGAAGTTTATGGAAGATAATACCTGCAAGCTGTTGGAGACTGTGGTGGAGAAGCTGGCAGAGGAAATGCTGCTTACCATTCCCGGTCTGGAAAAAGTAAACCTGGAGCTGAAAAAACCATGGGCGCCGGTTGGGCTTCCTCTGGAGACCGTTTCTGTGGAAATTGAGCGCCAGTGGCACAGAGCTTATATTGCACTGGGATCTAACATGGGAGATAAGAAAGCTTATTTGAAAATGGGGGTGGATGGTCTTGCTGCCACAAAAGGTTGCCTGGTGAAGAAGGTTTCCGACTTTATCACAACGGCACCATACGGTGTGCTGGATCAGGATGATTTTTTAAACGGGGCAATGGAGATTCGCACATTGCTTACGCCAAAAGAGCTTCTGGATCGGCTTCATGAGATTGAGCAGGATGCCAACAGAGAACGTATTTTGCGCTGGGGGCCAAGAACGTTGGATTTGGATATTTTGATGTATGATGATTTGGTTTTGGATACCGAAGATCTGCATATTCCTCATATTGAGATGCATAAGCGGGATTTTGTGTTAAAGCCCATGCGTCAGATTGCACCTTATCTGCGTCATCCCATTTATAATCGCACTGTGGAGGAGTTGTATCAGGCTCTGTAAATCGCAAATGAATGAAAGATAAATCATGAAAATAGGAATACCGACATTTTTTCTGGATAAAACTATAGAAAAATGTCGGTATTTTTCTAATTTGACTTGTCTAAATATAAAAAACAGGATATACTAATTG
>CAMQZX010000313.1 GCA_947039785.1 uncultured Lachnospiraceae bacterium
CGAGACATGCAGCGCGAAATGATGCAATATGCATCATTTCTGTGCATCGCACAGCAGGTTGGAATGAACAGTAACCTTAAAATCTTATGATATTATGAATTCGGTCTAAGTTGGGTTGTCATTTTGTGTGATATCTTATATAATAAAATCGTTGTAGAAACTAAAGATTAGACAGAGAGGCATCATAATGAGAAAAAATTGGAAAAAGTTTGTAGCAGGGATGGCTGCATGTGCGATGCTGGCAATGAGTTCCATTCAGCCAGTCTTTGCAGCTGTGGACAATGGAGTTTCATATCCCATAGAAAGTAATAACATAGCCAATTGGCCCCAAATGGGAAATCTATACTCTGAGGCAGCTGTGTTGATGGATGCAGATACGGGGGCAGTGATCTGTAATAAAGGTATGTATGAGGAACGTTACCCGGCCAGCATTACCAAGGTTATGACCACACTACTTGCCCTGGAAAACAGCCAGCTGACGGATCAGGTTACCTTCACAGAGGAGGGACTTACCCGTATTGCAGAGGGTACTAACATTGATACCAGACTTGGAGAAGTGATGACAATGGAGCAATGTCTGAATATTGTCATGATGGTATCCGCCAATGAAGTGGCAGCCCAGGTGGCCATTCAGGTAGCAGGCTCCGAGTCGGCCTTTGCGGAGATGATGAACAACCGTGCCGCTGAGCTGGGATGTAAAAATACACATTTTAACAATGCCAGCGGTCTGCCGGATGAAAATCATTATACTTCTGCCTATGATATGGCTCTGATCTTCAGCGAGGCCTTGAAAAATGAGGAATTCAGAAAGATTATTGAGAACAGGACTTATACGCTTCCAGCCACAAATATGCACGCAGAACCACGGGCTTATTCCACTCATCTTGCATTGGTAGCTGAGGCAGCACCGGAGTATTATCCGGATTGTATCGGCGGTAAGACTGGCGTGACTACAGTGGCGTTAAACACTCTTGTCACAGCGGCAGAGCGGGATGGCAAAACGCTGGTGGCAGTAGCACTGAGAGCTGACGCAGGTCAGGTATGTGCAGACAGTATTGCCATGTATAATTACGGGTTTGACAATTTCACCAGGATTGAATTAAATGGCGGTTCTGTTATGGTTCCCAATGGTGTTACAGAGGCAGATCTGACCACTACTCAGGAAGGTCGGGGAGATCAGGTGGTAGAGCATTACTACTACGGAGAAAAGTACGTAGGTACAGCCTTGCAGACCGCAGCCACTCCAGAGCCAACCAAGGAGCCGGAAGAGACACCGGAAAGTTATGATCCAGAAGACGAAGACGATGGCACTCAGATCAGCAATCCCATGTTGGAGCATAAAGGATTTGCTGTGACAGTGGGAGTACTGGGCGGTCTGATCATTCTGGGAATTATTTTGATTTTTGTCAAGCTGCTGACAAGACGCAGACGTTAATAAAAACACCGCAGTGTGAAGAATGAAACCTTCCATTCATTCTATTTTGACACTGCGGTGTTTTTGTTGCCAGACATGGGGAAAAGGTCCAGTGGACTTTTCCAAGTAGCCAAGCTTGTGTGATCCGGCGGACCATTCTTTTGAAATCATGAAAGATTATGAAAATTACATCTGAAATCCTGCAAAGTACAGGAAATATACCAGTGCCAATAAGTCAGCACTGCCTCCCGGACTGATATTTTTCTCCAAAAAATAGTCGTCCAGTTGACGGATGATTTCACGCTCATTAATTTCTTCTAAGAGATGTTCATCCAGATAGTTGTTCAGGTGTGTTTGCAGCTGCTGGATGGTATCATAGTCGCTTCGAATGATCATATTGGTATCCTGAGATTTGGCGATGAGAGACAATAGTATTTTTTGACCATTTCCATAAATTCTGTATTGTTTTTTCTGTAAACGGAGAAATTCCGGATAGGCTTCTTTTAAAATCAGGGGGAATCCATCTCTTGCTTCTCCTCGGATACCGGTGATACCATAGGCTTGATAAAGCTGCTCTCCGTGGGATTTTGCGGTACTGGAGCTGTCTTCTTTGTTTTCAAAATCTGCCAGAATATCTGTTAACATTTCCTGGCACAGAGAGCTGAGTCCATTTACATCTAATTGCCCTGTCTGAGCATACAGACGTCCGGTGGCCGAGCACAGAATTGCTCCGGAAAAAATCAGACCTTTGTGCGTATTGACACCTCCGGTGGCTTTGAGCATGGTTTCTTCTGCTTCTACTCCCAATTGGCGGAGCTGTTGAAATAGCAAACGGAGATCTTCCTGATCAAACAGCATGCCGGCCAGTGTGCAATTCCGGTAATACTCTCCCAATGAATCAATGCTTTCCATGAACAGATGAATATCCATATCTGTATGAGCTCCTGTATGCCAGCGGTCCACCAGGCCGGGCTTTGGCGTAGTGGTCACTTCATAGACCATAGCTTTTGAAAAATACTGGCTGATTTTACTGCTGTATACCTGGGAAAACCAGTTCCACAGGATTTCATTTTGGCATTGAACCAGCTCCTCAACAGTGTGAGCCCGGCTGCGGCTGCAGAGGAAAACAGGATTAGAGCAGAGAAGACATTTTCTTCCTTCTACTCCCAGCTCTGATCGGGATACCTTTTCTCCGTTTGTCCGAAGGAGATCCATATCAAACAACCGCCCCAGAGGATGGCAGTCTTCCAGAGCAATAAGGTTGTCCTTGATTTCCAACAGGTCTCCGTCCACAACGAGAAATCCCTCACATCCAGTGGGCTGTTCGGTGGCTTCCTGGTAGATCACCGGAACATGAAGTGATTTCATACAGAGTATGATTTCGTCTATTTCACGGTGAAATGCTTTGGAGATTACTGGAGTATGTTTTACTGGTCCAATGATATTTAATGTACAGCAGATTAAGGGCAGTCCATATTTTTGCAGCAATTCCTGCTGACGTTGGGCACGGTGTTCTCGACGGTCTAAAATTTCCGAAAGGGTTACTTCAGTTCCCTTCATCCAATAAGTGTTATTCATAGTGTTTATTCCTTTGGTTAAAAATAGTATTAACGTGGACGTTGTATCAGAGCTTCATAAGTGCTGTCAGGTACCAGAAGGCGCAAAGCTTTCCAGTTTTGTTCTTCATAGCAGGCGCGCACTTGTGTGGCACTGATAGGAACATCACCATTGGTAAGACGAGGAAGAACCTTCACCTCTATACCATTTGCCGGCAGAAGTTCCAGCATCCGCTGGTTGTATGCTGCAGTAGTACCGCAGAAAGGCTCCTCGCCCACATAGCGCACATTAATATGAAAGGCTTCTTTGAAATATTGACAGAATATCTGCAGATCCAGGTCTCCGTTTGCTTTTTGGGCAGTCTGTTCATCCTTGTGGAAATAATCCGGGAAAGTGGCATGGGATATCAGGTAATCACTGCTGCCATGAACAAATACATGATCCATATCTTTACACCCCTGCAAAACAAGCTGGAGGCGCAGATTTGGAGGAAAATAAGTGTCCTGGGAGGACAGTACAAAAACGTGAAGATCATCACAGTCCTTTCGTGCCTGTTTAATCAGGTGCAGATGTCCCAGGGTGAAAGGGTTGGCATTCATAACGATTGCTCCTGTCCGTTTTCCAGAGGAAGCTTCAAAGTTCTGCGTTTCTTTTTTCAGATAGGTTTGAATGCCATCACGGGTATTTTCCATAAACAAGATTTCTGATGTCTGGATAATGGGATAAAAATCCAGACCACGGAATACACTCAGATATTGGGGTTTGGTAAACAAAAAAAGATGTTGAAATCCGGACTGAAAGGCTTCTGACAGTAGTTTTGTCATGACCGTATTCATCAGTCCTTCTCCTTGTAGCTGAGAGGAGACGGCAAGGCATTTCAGAACATTTTTATCTCGGGATCCGGTGCCGATGATCTGGCCATACTGATCATGAAGAAGCAGAGAATAGGAGATGTGAGAATCGTATCGAAGCCCCTGATCTTTCAGGAAACTTATAAGTTTGTCCAGTTTGCGTCCGGTGAAAGGACGTCCTTCTTCTATATAATGATGTAAGTCCATATGATACTCCTTGTGTTGTGTATCAATGATATTTGGCATCATGCATTGCCCGTTGGCTTTGTTAACAATGCTGCTTCGTCAATGAAAATATTCTTTATTTTCATGCTGAAGATTCATGAAACACTACACTTGTTTACATTTTTCTTAATCATAACAAATGTTTGGGGAAAAGAAAAGATAAATGATATATTTTTTGACCATTTATAGATGATATTTAGACGTATTTG
>CAMQZX010000314.1 GCA_947039785.1 uncultured Lachnospiraceae bacterium
AGGGTATTCATTAATATATAACCATCATACAACTCGTAATATAGTGATGATTTCTAAGTAAGTTATAATCGGGGGACTTGGCTTTTAAGTCTCCTTTTATTTAATGCCTTTTATTTATTTTTGTATTTCCTTTGAGGAATCATATAGAGACTGTGTGCCTCTTGAGCAACCGAAAACGAAAGCCAGATTCCTACGTGAAATTGAGTCTGAATATGGAAGATTATTACAGGATTATGGATGCTGAGAAGGTGGGAAAGTAAATTATCATATATTAGGGAAATTACGATGAGAGTTGCTAATGCGTGGATATATTAGCAACTCTTTTCTGATGCTGAGGCTAGAGAATGGTTTGAACAACAGCCAAATAAAGGAAAGTATCTGAAGGAACTGATACTCAACGATAAGAAGAAAGTAGAGAGGAGATTGAATGATGAGTAAGAAGCTTATGAAGAAAACAATATTACCGATGCTGCTTCTGGCAGCATGGGCGTGGATCGCATATCATTTCTGTGTATCTTTGGAACAGACAGAGTTGTGGAAGATATGGATGGTGGTTGGTATGCTTTTTGGTATTCATAGAATGTGCATCTGGTTATTACCTAAGAACTTTGATATAGGTGGAACTACCGGTGTCTGGGCAATGAATATAATAGTAGGCTGTCTGATTGGTGAGGTAGTAGTCGTATGATACATACTTCGTGCTGTGTATGTTTTGGTAAAGTATTTTGTGAGCTTATTAAAATAAGTAGGAAGCTAAACGAAATATTCATTGGCGCACCCTCTCACTGGCTTGCGTACCATAAATTGATACAATGCACCCTCTGAGTGCCGGAGGGTGCAAATTTAACGATTACCCTACTCAAAAAACGAAAGGGTGCATGGAAGGCGTGAGGATATGCGAAGCACATTTTTTTAGTTTAGAGTACGATGCGATAATCCGCTTGAGAGTGCTTATGTGTGGTAAAGTAACACAACAATAACACAGACAACCACACCACTATTCCGTGTCCCTGTTTCTGTATTCCCGTGGAGTACAGTTATAAAAACGCTTAAACATCTTAGCGAAATTGCTTTGACTGTCAAAGCCACAAAGGGCTGCAATCTCTGAAATACTGCTTGTGGGATTTTTTAACAGCATTTCAGCACCCTGCATAACCCGATATTTCAATAAATATTGGATTGGGGAAAGTTGGATTGTTTTTTGAAAACAGCGCAGACATTCCCTTTCGCTAACATCAGCTTCTTTTGAAATATCCGCAAGAGAAAGATTGTCAGCAAAATTCTTGTGAATATATGCAAGCATTTTTCTGATACGGAGATTATCTTGATTGAGAGATATATTTTGAGTGTCTATCTGCGGTTCAAATTCCCTATGCAGGAAAAGGCAGATACGGGATAAATTTTCCCGTACAATAAATTCAAACCCGTAACAATCCTCCGCCAGAGCTTCAAACGCACAGTTAAACCAACGTGTTACATTTTCATTTGTTTCCCCGCTGATATAATAGCCGGAAAATGAATGGCATGATAAAAGCGGCCGCATATATTTTTTTGCAAATGCGAAATCGTCTTTGCCCGTAATAAGAGCAGAGCTGAAAACAAGGGAACGCAGTTTGCATTCCGGGGCAGCAGCAGCGTAATGAAGTATATTTGCATTTATGACGATGCAATCTCTCTTTTTCAGAAGAAAAGTTGTTGACGGTACTTTTATTATCATCTGTCCGTTTTCGATATAGACAATTTCAATTTCTTCATGCCAGTGCCACGGGATAATATCCTCCTGTTTGTCTGTATGATGAGAGGAATACCCGGCACAGGGAAACTCAAGGCTTCCATGTGGTTGAAGCTCTTTTGATACTCTGTTTAAGTTTAATCCACATTTTTGTAATGCCATGCTGTTTTTCCTTTCTGTCTGGCGGTTTTGTTATATTATACGTCTGAAAACAAGTTGTATCAAGTGCCTGTTGACGGTATTCTTTTGATAAAGGAAAACACAGGAGGACAACAAGATGTTTCAACTATTGTTAATTATTATTTACCTGGCCTTTATCAGCCTGGGGCTTCCAGATTCTCTTTTAGGTTCTGCATGGCCGACAATGTATCAGGAATTTTCTGTGCCCGTTTCTTATGCGGGCGGAATTTCCATGATTATTGCTGTCGGAACAATCGTTTCCAGCCTGCAAAGTGACCGGCTGACAAAAAAATACATTTTGGAGTAGATAAATCGCAGGCTATGATTGGCGTACAAATGGCATCTGCTTATGTGGGAACCTGTTTTATGCCACCAGTGTTTGGTTTTATTGCAAATCATATCAGCGTTTCTCTGTTTCCGGCATATTTACTGGCAATATTACTTCTCATGGTTGCTATGCACGAAAAAATGCTGTCTTTATTTTGCCCCGAATATCGATGAATTCACAAGTCTGATTGAGCAGAGTTGCGGAAGTGTACTGCTTCGCCTGTCCGACATTTCTCTCCGCAATCCGAAAGACGATGAAGAAGCTGCAAAATTTCTGAAACAGGAAGCAGGCAGGTGCCATGGCGTGGCAATTCATCTTACAGATACAAAAGACTATTTCAAATTCGTAAACTTTATGATAGGAGGAAGCGTATGATAGACTTACATATGCACAGCCGATACAGTGAGGACGGAGAATATACACCGTTTGAATTAGTGGAGCAATGTGTCAAAATGGGAGTTCACATGATGTCAGTAACAGACCATAATTGTGCGAAAGCAAATGAAGAAGCACAGAGAGCTGCAAAAGAAAGAGGAATACTGTATATTCCGGGCATTGAAATTGATTGCACCTATAAAAACGTAAACTTTCATGTGCTTGGATATGGC
The DNA here is from genome assembly GCA_947039785.1 of uncultured Lachnospiraceae bacterium. Taxonomy (GTDB): domain Bacteria; phylum Bacillota; class Clostridia; order Lachnospirales; family Lachnospiraceae; genus JALFVM01. Next base: position 2,849 of record CAMQZX010000314.1, read on the forward strand.
ATTGACTTTCGGAACAGTGATTTTGGGAAAATCGAAAAGCATATTGACGATCAGAGTTTTCAGGCTTCTCTAGACTTGCCGAAACGCAGGCATTAGGTTTCCGTGTCACAGAAAAGGATATGTGGGCATTGTCTAAGAATAATTATTGGCAAGTAAGCTGGTCGGGTGAAATGTTTGCAGAGGTTTTGCTTGCAATGCCGGAATATGCAGGCCATCCTCTTTTGAAGCCCTACCGTCCCGGTGGGGAGAGAAGTGATAACCCATATGTAAATTTCTATTGGGATTATTATTCACAGGGAAAACCGTGTTATGCGAAAATTGACTACCCTGCAATGGAAGAAATCATTGACGTTATCCATAGTAATCATGGTGTTGCAGTAATTGCACACCCTGGTGTAAATCTTAAAGGGAAAGAATTTCTGCTTAAAGATATTCTAAATCTTGGGCTTGATGGTATAGAAGCGTTCAGCAGCTACCACAGCCCGGAACAGACAAGAAAATTTTACAAAATGGCACAGGAAAATAATGTATTTGTTACTTGTGGAAGCGACTACCACGGGAAAACAAAACCGTCTATTGCAATAGGACAGCATGATTGCTTTATCTCATATTCAGAAATGAAAGCCCAATTAGACAAACTTTTCCAAAACCGTTAATGGCAAAACCAGTCGAGCCAGTTAACGGTCAAGATGGATGGACTTCGACCGCTGTCATCAGTCCCGCTCGGTTTTGCAGTTAGGCAGTCAAGGAGCAACAGTAAAAAGTATTGCGCCCCTTACCATCATAAAAAGCAACTACCAACCAGTCTTTATGGAGGAAAGTGGATTTTCTATGACCTGCACAGCAGAATACCAGGTTCCAAAGGAGAAAGCAGATTATGAGTACCTGTTTGGAGAATGTGATGCCTATGTGCGCCAGTTTGGCGGAAAGGTACGGGGCGAGGTGGATTACCAGAAATGGCAGGCTACCATAGACCTGTATCAGACACATTTTGAGTTCTGTGACAGGGAGACACTGACGCTGTTAAGAGAAATCGCAGAACGGGCAGAGAATGTGACATTTTCGATTAAGGATGGGCTGTTGCGGATGACCGTATTCATTGGGTATTTTGATGAAGTGTATTAAGGATGAGAGCATCTGTCAGTGTTGAGAGCTGGCGGATGCTTTTTTTGTGAAGATATGGTATGTTGTAAGAAATCAATCAGCTGGGATAGAAATGAAGTACACTGGAGGCAGTGGTTAAATTACTGTTGCATCCAGTGTATTTTTTTGACACCCTTTTAGATTTCTCTGAAGAAAAAAATTTGAAAATAGTATGTCACCACTGAGGAGAGAAAGGTGTGTACAATATAGTAAAGGGGAATTATAT
>CAMQZX010000315.1 GCA_947039785.1 uncultured Lachnospiraceae bacterium
GAACATAATTGAATGAAAAACAGCCGGAAACGAAAATGTCCGGCTGTTCTTTATTTATTCGTATAAGAATCCTTTTTCGTTATAAATCAAAGCGATAAATTCCATATCTTCATCGTAGTTGTTTTCGATGCTGTGGAATTGTCCTACTTCAATAAGGCAGCAGTCTCCAGGGCCCACCTTGGTGACAGATTTGTCGTTGTCGACGAAGTCGGCAGCGCCTTTTAAAATAAAATAAGGCTCTGTGTCATGTTCATGCTGATGCCAGCCTACGCTGGATCCTGGAGGAAGTGTAATTTTAGCATAAAGTCTTCCATGCCCTAACATCTCTTCCTTAGATATAATATGCTGTACGTAAGCCTTGCCTTTACCGCCGGCAAGTCCATCTACTTCCTGAATTGTTGCTTTGCGAATCATATAAATGCTCCTTTCCCGTTATGTTTCAATTGAAATCATTATATCATCCGGCAGATATGATGTCAAAAAATTCAAATGAAGAAATCATACGAAATAATATAAGGAAATGACTGGAGAAAATGCTGAAAAAAAGAAGGAGGGCCGGAGCGTTGTCCACCCCGGCGTATGAAAAAGAAAAAGTATTTAGCGTAACTGTATTAACCGCAACAGTTACTAATGTTCCTAACTTAAGGTGCACGTCTGCACCAAAGGTAGTATGCCTGATAAAGTAATTCGAGTCGTTATCTTTATCTGTGTATTACTATACCGGGAGAATGTTAGGATTGTGTGTTTTCCATTTGAACAATTTGTGAAGGTATGATAAATAATTTATAAAGTCCGTTCACATTTTGGAATCTCAGGAATATGAGAAAGGGATCGGTATATTTTTCATTATGTACAGAGAAAGCAGATTTTATGCAAAAACTTTCCAATATGAGAGTTGGGATCTAACTCTCCCTTGAAATGTGACCGCTTTAGTATTATAATGCAAGAAATAGATTTAAGAGAATGGAGGCCATACAAATGGACAAGAAACAGATTGACTGGGGTAATTTAGGCTTCGCTTACATGCCCACAGAACAGAGATACGTTTCCAATTATAAAGATGGAGCATGGGATGAAGGTGGTCTGACCACAGATGCTAACGTAGTGATCAGCGAGTGTGCAGGTGTGCTGCAGTATGCACAGACTGTATTTGAAGGCTTAAAAGCTTATACCACAGAGGATGGAAGAACTGTTACCTTCCGCCCGGACTTAAATGCAAGCAGACTGAAAGATTCCGCAGAGAGACTTGAGATGCCGGCTTTTCCTGAGGATCGCTTTGTGGAAGCTGTAAAGCAGGTTGTGAAGGCAAATGAAGCATATGTACCTCCATACGGATCAGGAGCAACTTTATATCTTCGTCCTTATCTGTTTGGAACCAATCCTGTAATCGGAGTAAAGCCAGCGGACGAATTCCAGTTCCGTGTATTCTGTACTCCGGTAGGACCATACTTCAAAGGCGGAGTGAAGCCATTGACTTTGAGAGTCTGTGATTTTGACCGTGCAGCACCACACGGAACAGGACATATCAAAGCCGGATTAAACTATGCCATGAGTCTTCATGCAATCGTAACTGCCCATGAGGAAGGCTTTGACGAGAATATGTATCTGGATTCTGCTACCAGAACAAAGGTAGAGGAGACCGGTGGAGCCAACTTCCTGTTCGTGACAAAAGAAGGAACTGTAGTAACTCCAAAATCCAGTACAATCCTTCCATCTATCACCAGAAGATCCCTGCTCTATGTGGCGGAGCATTACCTGGGACTGAAAGTGGAAGAAAGAGAAGTTCCATTTGAAGAAGTAAAAGACATGGCAGAGTGCGGACTGTGCGGAACAGCAGCCGTAATCTCACCAGTTGGAAAGATTGTTGACCATGGCAAGGAAATCTGTATGCCAAGCGGTATGGATGAGATGGGACCAGTTACTAAGAAATTATACGATACTTTGACAGGAATCCAGATGGGACGCATTGAAGCCCCGGAAGGATGGATCGTAGAGATTTAAAAGATTGGATTTTTTTGTGTGCGGATAAAAGAAATATAAGACCGCCCGGGCATGGCTGGATAAAGGCTGTGGCCGGGCGGTTTGTTTTATCTTGTCCCGCGTTTACAGGAAGAGCAAAACGGATTCTGAATGTCTGCTTTACTATTGTTTATCCCGGCAGTATAACCAGAAAGGTGGTAACGCCATCCTGGCACTGGACGGAAATCCTTCCGCGGTGACGTTCTGTGACAGATTTTGCAATTGACAGTCCCAATCCATAGTTTTCCCCATGGATACTGCGGGCTTCGTCAGCCTGATAAAAGCGTTCAAAGATTTTTTTCTGCTTTTCTGCAGGAATGGGGGCTCCGGTGTTCGCTACTGACAGATAGATTTTTTTGTGCTGACATTTCAATTCTACCCGTATGGTTCCTGCCGGAGAGGTATGGCCAATGGCATTGTCCAGCAGAATGGAAGTAAGCTGTTGGAGCTGGTCTCTATTTCCGAAAAAATCCAGAGATGAGGGCACATCTACGTCCAGTGTGATGTTGTGTTCATATGCCACACTTTCAAAGGGAAGGACGATTTCCAGCACTGCCTGAGACAGAGAAAAGACTGTATTGGAGTCCTGGTTTACCTCCCGATCCAACCTGGCAAGGGTAAGCATCTGGTTGATGAGATTTCCCATGCGCTTAGTCTCCGAGCGAATATAGGCAACGTGCTTGTTGGTACCGGATTCTTCCTCCAGTAAGTCCACATTGGCGCTGATGATGGTGAGGGGGGTCTTTAGCTCATGGCTGGCGTCTGAGATAAAGCGCTTTTGTGTTTCAAAGGAATCAGCCACAGGTTCCACCAGCCAACGTGACAGATACATGGAGATTCCAAAGAGAAGAAACAGTCCCAGTACGCCAAAAAGCAGAGACATGGTTAACAGATTGTGGGAGTTTTCAATCACCAGAGAATTGTCCATAAACACCAGATAAGTGATTCCGGGACGGTATTTTTTGACAAATACAAGGGAGTGAGTGGAAGTCTGTTCTATGGTGGAATTTAAGATTTCCTTGGTATAGCGAAGCATCTGCTCATCTGTAATGTCGGCAAGCCGGTTGACCAGAACCTTAGGTTCTGCGAAGGGAGTAATCTGAATTGTGCAGTATGATAAATCCTCCAGACGAGGATCGCTGGGAGCTTCTTCGCAAAATGCTTCCAGCCCTACATGGTTGATGGTATCCCGAAGCATACGTCGGTTTTGTCTCATATTAAAGCTGTAATTTGTCCAGTTGATAGAAAAGAGAATCAACAGGAAAATCACACTCAGCAAAATCATAAGAAGAATCACCAGCCGTCGGCGCAAGTTTTGGATCATTCTTCCACCTCCAGAGAATACCCTACGCCCCGTACAGCACGAATCCTGGTATTGGAAGCGATAAAGGTCATTTTTTTGCGCAGGAATGAAACGTAGACTTCTACGTTGTTGTATTCGGTATTGGTATCATAGCCCCAGATTTTCTGAATGATCTGTTCCCGCGTCATTACCTGATTCTGGTTGCGCAGCAGATATTCCAGAAGCTGGAATTCCTTTCCGCCCAGCTTTACAGATTGGGCAGTATCACAGTTGGTGATCTCGCAGTTGTTTAAATTCAGCCGCAGATTGCCGCAGCTTAGGCTGGAAAGCTCAACAGCCCCTCTGCGCCGTGTGATGGCACGAAGCCGCATCAGCAGTTCTTTGGCTTCAAAGGGTTTGGTGAGATAATCATCAGCACCGTATTCGAAAGCCTGGATTTTATCGTCTAACTCACATTTTGCAGATAAGATAAGAATGGGGAGAGCATTTCCCTCTTCCCGTAATTTTCGCAATACTTCATAGCCGCTCATTTTAGGGAGCATCAGATCCAGAACTGCCACATCATAGATTCCGGATGAGGCGTATTCATAGCCCTGTTCTCCATCATAGGCAATATCCACAATGTAATGTTCCTTCTGGAAGGTGGATGCCAGTGTGTCAGCCAGCATATAAGAATCTTCTACCAATAAAAGTCGCATGGTATTACCTCCGCAATAACTTAGATACTGTAATCTCAAACGGTCACAGCTCTGCCGTTGGATGCACATCAGCTTCCTGTAATTTTGCAGAAACTACTTTATGTGCTGTCTCTTATACACATCTCCGAGCCCACGAGACTACGCTGCATC
>CAMQZX010000316.1 GCA_947039785.1 uncultured Lachnospiraceae bacterium
CCCCGATGCAGCGTAGTCTCGTGGGCTCGGAGATGTGTATAAGAGACAGACGCCCACTTTTTCTGACCAAAAGCCCATTTTCAAAATATAAAAGTGGGCAGAGATTTTTAACCTAGATTAGACTTCATCAACCTGTGAAGACTGATACGGACGATGATTTTATGCCGGATGATACACTTCTACAGGTACTCCCAAATACTTTGCGATGGCCATTTCGTAAGTAACCGAATCGCCAAAACTTCCATCATATTTGGGAATAGCGGCTACCCTATTTGCTGCAGCAATCCGACAAATATAATCAAAGTCAATCTCAAACAGTGTTTTATTTCGCTGTTCTATTGGATAATCAACAAGCCAGCCTTCTGATTTATAATGTTCTACCGCTTCTTTAATAGCTGATTGCTGTGATAAAGAAGCCAGTATACAAATCTTTTTGACCATATTCTCACCTCCAAATCTTTCCTGTCTGCTCATCCCGTAAGACAATTCGTTCCTCCAGATGGAAACCCGCCAGCTCACACATGTCAAAGATGGTATGTAACAGTTTGTGAAACCGCTCGTCATCTCTATCCAAATTCTTCATCGCTTCGTAAGCTGTCGGATCAGAATATCCTTCTGAGTTCTTCCGTAAATCATCAAATGCCATTTCCGTCTCTACCTCCCCATCGAAAAGAGTCGTCCATCCATATGGCGCATGTCCGAACTGCCTTGATTGCCATGACAGCAGATAGACCAATAAGGAGTGTTCCGACTCCAAATATAATTTTAACAACCATGTTTACCCTCCTTCTTCCAAGCGCACACCGCCGTACTCCCAAAGATCCTCTTTCAGCTTTTCCATATCCAGCTCTCCATTTTGCCATTTTTCGTAATACTCCAGCACGTGGCTGGTAAACTCTGGAATCCGTTTCACATAAGATTTCTTCCAATAATGGTCCATGAGAACTTCCAGTGGGAGAGTGAGCAACAGAATCATGGCAGTATTTACCGCATCATCCGTAGCCTGCTGCCGCACTCGTTCGAGCTCATGTCCAATCTCTTCACGAACCATAGCATCCAGTTGAGCTTTGGTAAGATTGTAAGTGGCGGTCTTTGCTTTTTTCTCATTTTTCATAGCTCGCCGAATTTCTGCTCGTCCCATAAAAAACCGCCTCCTATACAATCCAGTTCTCTTTGGAAAAGAACAGCGGTATTCCTATCGTTAAGGTAAATATAAAAGCCGTAGCGTCATATTCAATGGGCACAGATAATCCGCCAATTACCATAAGCGCCACCGAATATAACTTATTTTTTATCAGTTCACGTTTCCACATAGGTTTACTCCTTAATTCGGGAGTGGCGCACCAGTGTACCACCCCACAAATGCCACAATAAAAGCGACTGCAATCATTAAGACTACAACCGCTGCTAACACCAAAACAAACAGAAGAAGCATCTTACGAAATCGTTTTCTTGACATCTTCCCTCTCCTTATTCAATTTTTTAACAGTTGCATCCAAGTTATCTATCTTTGTCTGTACATCGTTTTCTCTGAATTTGGAATATGCTCTGGCAGTCGCACAGTGCTCAATACACTTGCATACTCTGTTAATCAGAGCGTAAATACAAAGATAAAGGATAATGACTGCTGCTACAATCTGTAAAAAGTTCATTCTAATTTTCCTCCTGTTCTTTAATAAATTGTAAAACAACGCAATTCAAATCGAGGCTCGATACCTGCTCTGTGCATTACGGTACTAAATTGGACATCATTTCCGTATTTCTTTTTAAGATTTAAAATATCAGGATGATCCGATTTATGGGTTGCTTGTAACTCATCCAATGTATTGTAAAATAAAGATTCGTGGTGTTGAACCATATCAATTTCCTCCATAAAAATAAAAGAGCCAAGATTTCTCTCAGCTCTTAGACTCATGTTCTTTTTCCATTGGACACCATTTTCGGCACTCCGGATATGATTGCTCTCCACATTTGTTACAAATCATTGAATGCCTACCAAGATCGGGAATCTCTTCTTCAAATTCCTTTACTTCGGTGCTCCAGCTTCCATCGGGTTGCCTGACCGGACAAACCATTCTTGAGTTGACTTTCACGGTTATCGCCTCCTTTGCCTATTTTACCACAATACTCCAAAAAAGTAAAAGGCCATGTTACTGACCCTTTACCCGGAAACGAAGCTGATTTACGAAATCAGTATTTGATACCGTTCCCTAAGCTCCTCAAACATGTCGGGGCTTGCCGCTATACTGATGTGAAACTCGATTTTGCCTTTCTCGTTCATCACGGTTTCGATAAATCCTCGAATCTTCTCAGCATACAGCATCCTCAGACAAATGCCAAGTTGCTTATCGTTTACAGCTAAAAAGTAATCCATAAACGCAACCTCCTTTCCATTATAGGAGATGTTTTTCACGCGTCCGAAAGCTTCTCTTTCATCTTTTCAAAAATATCTTCAACCGACTTCCGAGTCTTCGGACTCATTTTTATATAAGCCTTATGCTCGTCATACCAGTTGAATATCTCATTAAGATTACCTTTCTGCCAGCTGAACGCCCACCAATCACAAATCATTTCAAGAATATAATTGTACGGCATATCCAGCGTGATTTCACCCTCTTTGGGGTCATCGTTGATGAGAACCCAGTGCTGCCAGTGATGAGGATTCCTGTGAAGATGCAGAAGCCACGCCCGTCTGTAATCCTGAACAACCTGATAAGATTTGTTGTTACCATAGAAATACCGGTCGTAGGCTTCATACTCGTCCGGCTCATTCTTGGAAGTATCGTGTGCAAACTCTGTCTGCCATGCTACACCATCTACCAACAGTTCGGGAAGGTTCTCCTGAATCCACCGGAAACCTTTATGAACATTATTGCGGTGTTGCTGTAAATATAAATCATACTGTGCGCTCATTGATAGATGTTACCTCCTGTTTTGGAAAGAAATATATTCTTCCTGTTATCGGACTCATTGCTATTACGTCGTTTTTATGGGTTTCTAATGCTTTTAATAATTCCTTTTGGTATTGAAAAAGTTTGATACCCATAACACGTTCTACAAATTCAACACAATCCATGTTACATCCCCTCCATATCACATGTGATAATCTCACTGTATGGAAGTTGCTCGATACAATGACAAAACTCTCGCCATTCGTCCAGTTTATGTTCCCGCCGATACTGGTAGATGTTGGACAGGACTTCATAGTTCAGCATAACCGTCCGTTTCTGGTTGTAGGAAGAGGGAAGAAACTGAATCATCTGCCGCCAATTATACTTTTCTTTGTCCTTCAAAAATTTCTCACGGTAGTCATTCATGCATTTGATAACCATACTTAAAATCTTTACCGAAGCCGGTCTGAGATGCTCATGCGAAAAATCCCCCAACGTAAACTCCTTAGCGTGAATCTTATGCATGGTGGAACAGGAGTTGGCTACGGTACCTACTTTATATGTATCAAATTCCTTCCACCAGTAGAGCGGCGCTGTGATGTCCATATAGACCGTGATCATCCGGCGGAATTTTCCGTGAACAGAACCAGCTTTTGCCAGCTTCATCATCAGTTCATGATCCGCTTTACCAAGTTGCCACGAATGGTCGTATGAATGATCGCACCCACAATCGGTACAGTTATTGCACCCGATTCCGTCATCGCCGCCTTTACATATACCACTGTCGGACTTATCCCAACTGTTCATCGGATTTCGCATTCCGCGTATAACATGATCCCATCCCATTATCTCAAAGTTTTCAATCTTAATCATCGCTCATTCTCCTTTCTTCGCATACCTTACAATGACAATCTGTAGACGGCTTTCCTTTCTTGTATAAGCCACAGAAAGTACACTCTTCCGGATTGGTAATTGTTATGTTTCTTATTTTGCATTTGTAGTCGCCCCAGGAAGGACAAAATATAGCCTCGGAGCAGGTTGTATGTTCTTTTACATTGCTCATCTATACCTCCCTGACATTGTCGCGAGAGATACCGATCACCTCGGCAAACCGATCCGCAAAATAGTCGTAGTCATCGCCAAATATAATGGCGGCATCTTCAACATCCTCACGCTCTTCATTCGGAATATCTTCCTCAGTGATTCCTTTCTCCACCAGCCAATCCTCCACAACATCAATCAACCTGCCCCATAATTCCATGCGGTCAGA
>CAMQZX010000317.1 GCA_947039785.1 uncultured Lachnospiraceae bacterium
CGAAATGTTAATGCCGGGAGGACTGCTTTTGTACTCCACCTGCACCTTTGCCCCTGTGGAAAATGAGGGAACCGTTTCCTATCTTCTGGAACATTACCCGGATATGGAACTACAGGACATCTCCATTCCGGAAAGCTTCAACCAGGGCAATCCCCAATGGGGAAATCAAAACCCCCAGCTTTCAAAGACCATCCGTATCTGGCCCCACCATGCCAAGGGAGAGGGACATTTTATTGCACTACTGAAAAAGAAAGGGGACTCAGTTTTGCCACACCGTCTGGCATCTGGTAAAATGACCAAAGATGAGAAAAAATTACTGGAAGAATTCTTTCAGGATATTTCCCGTCCCATGGACTGGGATTCTGTGGAAGTGAGAGGTGGTAAGGCATATCTTCTGCCCCCACTGGATGTGAATGTAAGAGGTATCCAGTTTCTTCGCAATGGCTTGTATCTGGGGGATCTGAAGAAGAATCGCTTTGAACCCAGCCAGCAGCTTGCCCTGGCATTAAAGCCTGGTGAATATCAATTCTGCATTCATCTTGAGCCTTCCGATGAGCGCATTGGCCGATATCTCAGCGGAGAGACACTTATCATAGAAACCACAGAAGCCAACCGCCCCAAAGGCTGGCAGCTTCTCTGTGCCGGTGATTATCCTCTGGGATGGGGTAAACTGGTAAACGGGATCTTAAAAAACAAGTATCCTGCCGGATGGAGACAACATAATTAACAAACTTAAACCTTTTCACACATACCTGATAATAAAACCGGCCGGGGCTGCCAATCAAAACATTGACATCTCCGGCCTGTTTGTCTCCAGATTCCAATTATTCTGCTTCCACAGAAATAAATTCAAATTTTGTCACATCAAACAATCCCATGTCGGTCAGCTTCAGCTCCGGGATTACGGGAAGGGACATGAAGCACAACGTCATAATAGGCTCCACATTCTGACTCACGCCAAGCTCTTTAAAGGCTGTTTCATGAAGGCTGGTCAGCTTCTCATCTACCCACTCTCCACTCCGGTCACTCATAATTCCACCCACAGGAAGAGGCATACGATCAATCACCTGTCCGCTCTTTACCAGCACCACACCGCCTGTCTGAGCAATGAGCTGCTCAATGGCAAAGGCAATTTCCTCATTGCTGACACCTACTGCAATAATGTTGTGGGAATCATGGGCAATGGACAACGCAACTGCTCCCTCCTTGATTCCATAGCCTCTCAGTAGTCCTACTGCCACGTTTCCAGTGTTGTGATGTCGTTCCACCACAGCAATTTTCACCACATCAGCATCCTTATCATATTTGAAATCTCCCTCCTTGGTAAGGTTCACATCGGCAACGCCTTTTCCTGTCACCACACCTCCAGGAAGAATCTCAATCACATGGACATGCCCGGATTTCAGGTTCATTCTCAGACGATCCGCAGAGAAGTCCTTCACATGAACACTGCCCATAACAGGCGTGATGTCTTTGCGCACCACCTCTGGCAGATACTTGCCCTCCTGAGACACCAGTTTACCCTCAATCCATACTTTCTGTACCTCAAACTCTTTCAGATTATTTACCAGTACAATATCGGCTCTCAGTCCCGGTGCAATGGCTCCTCTGTCCTTTAATCCGAAACACTCCGCCGCATTTAGGCTTGCCATCTGAACAGCTGTTACCGGATCAATTCCTTCCTCTACGCAGATACGCAGATGATTGTCCAAATGACCTTCTTCAAAAATAGTTTTGGGCTGACGGTCATCGGAGCACAGCAGACATCTGCGGCTGTTGACAGGAGTTACGCCGACCACCAAATCACGAAGATTATGGCAGGCAGAGCCCTGGCGCATCAACACATACATCCCCCGCGCCAGGCGATCCTTCATCTCTTCCAGAGTAGAACATTCATGGTCTGTGTGAATTCCTGCCCCGGCATATGCATTTAAATCCTTACCGGATAATCCCGGGCTGTGACCATCAATGAGCTTGCCGGATTCAGCTGCCACCATCAGCTTATCCAGATCACTCTCTGCCGCCCCTGTAACTCCTGGAAAATTCATATACTCTCCCAGTCCCAAAATCCTCTCATTTTTTATAGGCGCTTTCATAGCCTCTGCGTCAATAACCGCTCCGGCATGTTCAAAGGGAGTGGCAGGTACACAGGATGGAAGCATATATTTGATATCAAGCGCCGCCTCCCGGGCTGCGTCCAACATGTAATTCATACCATCGATGCCACACACATTGACAATCTCGTGGGGGTCCGCGATGATGGTAGTAGCTCCGTGGGGAACCAGCAGACGGCTGATTTCTTCCGGTGTTACAAAGGCGGATTCAATGTGGATATGACTGTCGATAAATCCCGGCACTGCATAACATCCTGCCCCGTCAAATACCTGCCGGCCTTCATACTCTCCCACACCTGCAATCCGTCCGTCACAAAGGGCAATATCCCCTTCTTGAATCTCTCCTGTGTAGACATTGACCACTTTACAGTTTTTGATTACCGCATCAGCCATTCTTCTGCCTGCAGCGACTTCAATTCTCTTTCTCAACATTTCCTTATCCATAATAATACCTCCTGACTGTCTGGCATATATTCTCAATATATAAGCAGAAAAATTCAGACATACTCTTGATTTAACCTTAACGGATTTTAAGCATCTTGTCAAATAGTTCCTCCAGACGTTTTCCTCCGGACTGTTACTATATACGCTTTAGATCAACTATTTTTCCAAAAAAAATGCTGCAGATCACATTGTCCGCAGCATTTCTGAAAGTCAAGCGGATATTCGCAATCCGCTTTGCTCCTTCTTAATGAGTTAAATCATTTCTAATATTCAGTTGTTTTTAGGTCTGATTGTGAGCATAATCCGGTCAAAGATTACCTGTGAGATTTTGCTGGTATAGTGTACCCCATCGGCAATGGTCATCTCTTCGCAGCTGTATTTACCAGTGAGATACGTACAGGTATCAATATATTCTACACTGTAGTCCAAGCCGTTTTTCAGCTTCTTATTGAAGGAAAGAATACTTGACATTTTCTTAGAGGTGTCATTCTTTCCGCCGCTTCCAAATTTGGATTCCGCCACTGGATTTACCGATACATAGTAAATATCACAATTGTACTGTTCTGCCAGACTCACCAGCCTGGTGTTGACAAAGTTCAGATATTTATTGATATTAGTCAGGTCATTGACACCCAGATTCAGAACAATGGCTGTCTTTCCACTGCCGCCATACTGCTGATTATATTCATAATTCTCTTCTGCCTCTGCCTGAATCTTTGGATAAGCGGTGCTCACCAGCCAGTCATATCCTTTTCCCGAACGAACTACAAAATAAGTATTATCCGCAGAAATGCCATAGTCAATATAAGTATGATAGAATCTGGAATCGCCCACCATAATCACAGAATCATAATCACGGCTGGTGCCGGTAGTCTTCCTTACCTTCTTCTCCACTTCACCCTGATCATTTAAATACCACATCTGACTGCCGTTTTCCACCCACTGGCTTTTTGCTATGTAACCAGCGTTGGTGAAATAATACCATTTGGTATAGAGCTTCTGCCATCCGGTAAGCTTGCCTTTACTTGGGTGGCAGAAATATCTTCTGCTACTGATGTCAAACCAGCGGTTATGGCGAGCACCTGTGGAATCAAAATAATACCAGGTTCCTGATATCTGTTTCCACTTACTGGTCAGAAGACGGTGAGTGGTTCGGTTGGCATAATAAGTGTTGGTTCCCTTACTGGTCTTTACCGAAAAAGTTCCGGACCGCGCTGCGCCTTTACTATTGAAGTAGTAGCGGCTTCCTGCAGAGGTCACATAGAGTCCTGTCACCATAGCGCCGGATCTTGACTTGGTTGTGAAATAGTAATCCTGACCTTTATAAGTCAGCCAGCCTGTTTTCATACTTCCATCTTTCTTAAAATAATAGGTATTACCCTTAATCTTTGCCCAGCCTGTCACTTTCTTGCCTGAGCTGTTATAGTAATATTTAACGTTATTTTTGATTTTCCATGTTCCAGATGTATAGGTTTTTACCGGAGGATCTGTTGTTGCCGCTGAAGCCAAAACGGGACACAGCATCAGCAATAGCATTCCCAGCAAAAACCCATAGCAAATTTTTTTCTTTGACATAGCACTCCCCTGTTGTTCCTTGTTC
>CAMQZX010000318.1 GCA_947039785.1 uncultured Lachnospiraceae bacterium
TTTTATCTTCATTCGCCATATGAATCACCTCCTGCCCCAAGCATACCTTGTTTTGACAGTCTATGCAATGAGGCTGTTTTAAATAATAAGTTTTATTCAATCGAATTTTGCCACATTACTCTGGTATACTTATAATGTATTCCTCGTTATACTCCTTGTATTTTACATCCTCATAGGTCAGTTTTATTTCCTTCTCTGAAAGCCATTCAACACTAAAATGCACCGTTTCCATGAAACCACTGCCCGGATAACTCCACACCTTCTTTTTTCCGAACCACGTCTTTTTGTAAACAGTTGGCCGGCATAGGATGTCATACTGGATAATAATAGTGTTTGTTTTTTGGGGTGATATAAAAACTTCTTGTTCCGCATTATTCAAGGTATTATAGCAGCTTCGGCATAGCAAAATAGGCACCAGCAAAATCACCGCTGCAATCACGTATTTCATCTTACTTAGTCTCATCTTCGCTCCTTAAGGCAGAAAGTGGAAGTCAAACCTACCGGCACTGAAATACGCTACTAATACTTTGCGCATGATCAATACCTATCATTTCCTAAAAATCATATTTTCTCGTTTTTTCCATAGCATATCATAACTCCTTGCCAAATGCACCCTCATTTTATGGATATAGCTATCGTTAAATTTACACCTTCAAGGCATCAGAAGGTGCATTGGGCTGTCGGCAGTAAGGCAACAATCATTTCTGAAACATCCCCTGGTTCCCCAATCTTTCTCAACACAATTTCTATCATCTTGACCGCCTGTTATCGCTCTGAAAAACTGATCGCTTCAATCGCAACACTGCCGCCCCGTACAACTTCAATCCTGCCGGAGAAATCACTTTCCAACAGTTTAAGCAAATCATTATTCCCTGCCTCTGTCTGTACACTTTCGAGCAGAGCCATTGATGGAGCATAATCAATCATCTTCGCCTGAAAAATCTCTTTCATGTAAGACAGCTTCATCATATCATGCTCCGAACATCCGTGAATTTTAACAAACATTAATTCCTTCATGTGAATTGCTGTGTCCATAAAATCAACAACCTTAATGACCTCCACACTCCGGTTAAGCTGCTTCTTTATCTGTTCAAATGTCTTATCGTCACTAGTAAGGCTGATTGTCATTCTTGAAATCGTGGTATCTTCTGTTGTGCCGACTGTCAGGCTGTTCAGGTTGTAGGACTTTCCGGAAAACAATCCGGAAATACGTGCCAGCACTCCGATATCATTTTCAACAAAAAGGCTGATCCATCTTTTCTTCATCTTCTTCACCTCCCATAATCATATCACTCAGCGGATTTCCCGGCGGAACAATCGGAAGAACATTTTCTTCCCGTTCTATGATAAATTCAATCACCGTAGGAATTTTCTTTCTATTCTTTGCAGACAATAGTGCTGCTTCGATTTCGTCTCGTTTCTGCACCCTAATTGCCTTTGCCCCATAACTTTCTGCCAGCCTGATAAAATCCGGCGTATATTCCGGACAGCAGGCAGATGGTGTATTGCAGGTCGCAGCACAGCTTCTGCGGTAACGCAGGCACGTGCTGGAATACCTCTTATCGAAGAACATTTCCTGCCACTGACGCACATTCCCTAAGTATCCGTTATTTAAAATACAAATAATGACTGGCAGTTCGTATACAATCGCTGTAGCCATTTCCTGAATATTCATCTGGATACCGCCATCACCGCAAATTGTAATAACATCCTTATCCGGATTTCCCAGCTTGGCTCCAAGTGCCGCCGGAAAGCCATATCCCATGGTTCCAAGACCGCCGGAGGTCAACATCTGTTTCTGATCTGTCAGTTCAAGAAATTGTGTGGCCCACAACTGATTCTGGCCCACATCTGTTGTAATAACTGCATCAGAGAATATTTCATTGATCTTCTGTATGACTGCAAACGGTGTGACTCCTGACTCACCCGTCTGCTTCGTCCCAAGCGGTTTCTGCTTCTTCCACTCATCAATCTGAATTCTCCACTCATGAAAATCAAATTCCGGCGATTTTTCAAGCAATGCAGTAATTGCATTTTTAGCATCTGCCACAATCGGAATATCAACTTCTATATTCCTTGAAATAGACGCCGGATCAATATCTACATGGATAATAGTCGCACTCTTGGCAAATTCACTCACTTTGCCAGTAATACGGTCATTGAAACGAACACCGATGGAAAATAACACATCACATTCACTGATTGCCGTATTGGCAGCATAGCTCCCATGAATGCCAAGGTTCCCAACATACAGAGGATGAGATGTAGGAATTGCCCCTTTCCCCATAATCGTTGTAACTACCGGAATACCTGTTTTCTCAGCCAAAGCAGCCATAACCTCATTTGCACGGGAAATATTCACACCTCCGCCCAGCAGGAAAACCGGATGCTTTGCCCTTTTCAGACAATCCAGTGACTTTTTAATCTGCCCTATATGAACCGATATATTTGGCTTATAACTGCGGATTTCGATACTCTGTGGATATCCGTCACTTCCTAACGCCTGCTGAATATCCTTTGGCAGATCCACCACTACAACGCCCGGTTTGCCAGACCTCGCGATATAAAAAGCTTTCTTTATCACAGCACCCAAATCTTCTCGTCTGCGAACGGTAACCGCATACTTGCTGATACTCCTTGTAATGCCGACAATGTCAACTTCCTGAAACGCATCATTTCCAATCAGATGTGTCGGAACCTGCCCCGTAAAGCAGACCAGCGGAACACTGTCATAATTGGCAGTTGCAATTCCCGTAACCAGATTCGTCGCTCCAGGGCCGCTTGTCACAAGGCACACTCCAACTTTTCCTGTGGAACGTGCATATCCGTCTGCAGCATGGACTAATCCCTGTTCATGACGGGGAAGAATCACATCCAGCCCTTCTACACCATAAAGCGCATTAAACAAATCAATGGCCTGCCCTCCCGGATAGGCAAAAAGCGTATCTACCTTTTCAGCTAATAATGCTTTTACAAATAATTCTGCTCCAGTAATCTGCATAGCATACTCCTCCTTTATGATTGCGTGTACTCGCTTGCATACAGTTATTTTTTTACGGTACTATCACATGACAGTACCGTAACACTATTTCCGTTCAGGTATTCCCTGAATAAAGGTTTCGACCGACTGTTTGATATACTGCTCTTTCCTGATGCCAGACAGTTTTTTGTCAAATGAGGCACTTAAAAATGTATATCCGAAGGTACTTGAAAAAATCGTCAATGCCAAACACTCAAAATCCAGATGTGGTAATTTGCCTCTTTGTTCCATTTCTTCAAAATACTGTATCAGTGAAGAAAGAAACGCCTGGGGGACTTTCATCACCATCGGTGCAGTTTCTTCATAAATCTGCGGTGCCCTGAGTCCAATCGAAAGATTTACGAACTCCGGTGTGATTTTCTCCATATACTTTTCCATGAACATTTCCAGATCAGGCTGCAGTTCCCATTTGACATTTGTGAATATTTCTGGTGTAAGATTTGCTCTCCATTTTTCCTGTTCCACTCCACTTAAAACAATATCCTTTTTGTTTTTGAATTTACGAAACAAAGTACATTCATTCACACCTGCGGTCTTTGCAATATCCTTCGTCGTTGTTGCAACATACCCTTTATCTCTGATCAGTGACATGGTTGCGTCTATGATCTTCTGGCTGGTTTCATCCACCTTAACCACTCCCTTTCAATGCAAGTGAACACTTTCACTCATTTTAGTCGATAGCACCAGAAAAGTCAAGACGATAATACAAAACATCTTCATTTCCGCTAAAATGTACCCTTTCGTTTTTTGAGTAGGGTAATCGTTAAATTTGTACCCTCCAGGCATCAGAGGGTGTATTGTGTTAATTTATGGTACGCCAGCCAGTAAGGTGGTACGCCAATAAATGCTTATACATAACTTCACAATTATAAAATTATTTATCTAAGCACATCTACAAAATATTTTATCAAAACATAAATCGCACGAAACACATACCCCATAACTATCACTTCACCAAGCAGACAGCCTAATATTATATTCATAGCCCAAACACCTACGGTTCCTCCTATATCAAAATTCTTAGGTAATATCCAAATAAACATTCTATGTACTCCATATGCTGTCTCTTATACACATCTCCGAGCCCACGAGACTACGCTGCATCGG
>CAMQZX010000319.1 GCA_947039785.1 uncultured Lachnospiraceae bacterium
GTACATATACAGCCAGCTTTCTGAAGTCCTGGTCACTGAGGATGCATGCCACATCCTCCAAAAACCCTGCGTCGATATCTTCCGAGAAGATTATGTCCATTGGTATCACTCGCTTTCTTTCCTTAAAATCATATTTATATTTACACTTACATTATCCTTTGAATTTGCAAAATGTGCAAGCAATTTTCACAAAAAAAATAATTTTTTTCACTTTTCATTTTTGACATTTTTCTACAAAATGCCCAAAAATCTTACAAATTTTTTATCGCCGGATTCGATGATTTTGATAGACATATCCCCCCAAAAATAGTATGATTAGTTCTGTAACTTTTGAGAATTTAACACAAAAATCACATAAGGAGGAGGGCGATAATGTCACGCACATTGATTGATTTTGTGAACATTTCCAAGTCATTTAACAATACTCTTGTATTGGATGAGCTGAATCTTTCCGTAAAGGAGAATGAATTCCTCACTTTGCTGGGCCCCAGTGGCTGTGGAAAGACCACTACCCTGCGTATTCTGGGAGGCTTTGAAATGCCCGACAGCGGTCAGGTTATTTTTGATGGGGTGGATATCACCAATCTTCCCCCCAACAAGCGCAACTTAAACACAGTATTTCAAAAATATGCGCTCTTTACCCACATGACCATTGCAGAAAATATCGCATTCGGTTTGAAGATCAAAAATAAATCTAAGGATTATATTAATGATAAGATTAAATATGCCTTAAAACTGGTGAACCTGGAAGGATTTGAAAACCGCCAGGTAGACTCTTTAAGCGGCGGTCAGCAACAGCGAATCGCCATTGCACGAGCCATCGTCAATGAGCCGAGAGTACTGCTTTTAGATGAACCCCTTGGAGCGTTGGATTTAAAGCTGCGTCAGGACATGGCCTACGAATTGATCCGCCTGAAGAATGAGTTGGGTATCACCTTTATCTACGTTACTCATGACCAGGAAGAAGCACTTACCATGTCTGACACCATCGTGGTTATGAACCAGGGTTACATACAGCAGATGGGAACTCCCGAAGATATCTACAACGAACCGGAAAATGCTTTCGTGGCAGATTTCATCGGTGAAAGTAACATTCTTCCCGCTATTATGCTGCAGGATAAGCTGGTGGAGATTCTGGGCACACGTTTTCCTTGCGTGGACGTAGGTTTTGGCCAAAACAAACCGGTTGATGTGGTGATTCGCCCCGAAGATATTATATTGACAGAGCCAGGTAAGGGTATCTTAAATGGACGTGTGACCCACCTGATTTTCAAAGGCGTTCATTATGAGATGGAAGTCACTGCCAACGGCTTTGAATGGCTGGTACACAGCACCACCATGTTCCCAGTGGGACAGGAAGTTGGATTGTGGGTAGATCCTTTTAACATCCAGATCATGAATAAACCCGAGTCTGAGGATGAGGAGGCCGTGGGAGTCAATGAATAATAAAAACCGCAAAATCTTATCCGGTCCTTACTTCATCTGGTCAGCGGCTTTTATCCTGATTCCTCTGGCAATGATCTTATATTATGGTCTCACCGACGAAAACGGGGCTTTCACCCTGGAAAACCTGGCCACCATGGGTTCTGCGGAGAACTTAAAGGCACTGGGACTGGCACTTTTACTCTCCTTTATCAGTACTGCTGTCTGCCTGGTTCTGGCATATCCGTTGTCCATGATCCTCTCCAACATGGCAGTGAGTCAGACCAGCTTTGTGGTGGTTATTTTCATCCTGCCCATGTGGATGAACTTTTTGCTTCGCACACTGGCATGGCAGACTCTACTGGAGAAAAATGGAGTCATCAACAGCATTCTCAGTGCGCTGCACCTGCCCCTTTTGCAGATTATCAATACGCCTGGCGCCATCATTTTAGGTATGGTTTACAACTTCCTTCCCTTTATGGTGCTGCCTATCTACAATGCACTGACGAAAATTGACAAGGACATTGTAAACGCCAGCAGAGACTTAGGTGCCAACGGTTTTCAGGCATTTTGGAAGGTCATTTTCCCGCTGAGCCTTCCCGGAGTCATCAGCGGCATCACCATGGTATTTGTACCAGCGCTGACCACCTTTGTCATCTCCGATTTGCTGGGAGGAAGCAAAATCCTCCTGATTGGAAATGTGATTGAACAGAAATTCAAGCAGGGAAACAATTGGAACGTGGGAAGCGGACTGTCTCTTGTCCTGATGGTATTCATTCTGCTTAGTATGGCAATTATGACAAAATATGACGCTGATGGGGAAGGGGGTATGTTCTGATGAAAAATGCTGCAAAGAAAATTTATCTGGCCTTGATTATCATCTTCCTGTATGCACCAATTGCTACTCTGGTAGTATTATCCTTCAATGCCTCCAAGACAAGAGCCAAATGGGGCGGCTTCACTTTCAAATGGTACGCCTCCCTGTTCTCTGACACAGCCATCATGAACGCGCTGTACACCACCTTGTCCATTGCACTGTTATCCGCGCTGATCGCCACTGTCATCGGAACGGCAGCATCCATTGCTATGGGCAACATGCAGGCAAAGACAAAGACTTATTTTATGACTGTGACCAATATCCCAATGCTGAATGCAGATATTGTGACAGGTATCTCACTGATGCTTCTGTTTATCGCCTGCCGGGTGACACTTGGATATCATACCATTTTACTGGCACACATTACCTTCAACATTCCTTACGTAATCTTAAGTGTCATGCCCAAATTAAAGCAGACCAACAAGAGTACTTATGAGGCAGCACTGGATCTGGGAGCTTCTCCCATTTATGCATTTTTTAAGGTAGTGTTCCCGGATATTCTGCCCGGAATCCTGTCAGGATTCCTCATGGCATTTACCATGTCCCTGGATGACTTTATCATTACCCATTTTACCAAGGGACCTGGTGTGGACACGCTGCCCACGAAGATTTATTCAGAAGTGCGTAAGGGAATTCGTCCAGAGATGTATGCCCTGTCCACTCTGCTGTTTATCACCGTATTGATTCTTATGATATTGGTAAATTCCTCACCCAGGGAGAAGGAAAACCGTACCCGCAAATCCGCCATGAAATCGCTGATTCTGCGCCGTGTGGTTCCTGTGGCACTTGTAATCATTATCACAGGAGGCGGTGTGTTCTACCAGTTAAAAAACGGTTCTTCCGGCGAGGAACAGGTCATTGTCTACAACTGGGGGGAATATATTGATCCGGAAGTACTTACCATGTTTGAGGAAGAGACCGGTATCCATGTTATTTATGAGGAATTCGAAACCAACGAAATCATGTATCCCAAAATCAAGTCCGGCGCCATCGCCTACGACGTGGTATGTCCTTCTGATTACATGATCCAGAGGATGCTTCAGGAAGATTTGCTGGCAGAAATCACCTGGGACAACGTTCCCAATATTAAAAATATTGATAAAACTTACCTGGATCAGTCAAAGTCCTTCGATCCCACCAACTCTTACTCTGTTCCTTACTGCTTTGGAACAGTAGGAATTCTCTACAATAAAACCATGGTAGATGAACCGGTGGACAGTTGGAATATTCTCTGGAATGAGAAATATAAGGACAGCATTTTAATGCAGGACAGTGTGCGGGATGCTTTCGCTGTGTCCCTGAAAAGACAGGGATACTCTCTAAACTCCACCGATGTCAACGAGCTGGAAAAGGCCATGCAGGACTTGATTGATCAGAAGCCATTGGTACAGGCTTATGTTATCGACCAGGTCCGTGACAAGATGATTGGAAATGAGGCTGCCTTAGGTGTTATTTACTCCGGAGAAGCCATATACACTCAATGGGAAAATCCCAATCTGGAATACGTAATTCCCAAGGAAGGCTCCAATGTATGGATTGACTCCTGGGTAATCCCGAAAAATGCTCAGAACAAGGAAAATGCCGAAGCCTTCATCAATTTCCTCTGTAAACCAGAGATTGCACTGATGAACTTCGAATATATCACCTACTCCACTCCCAACAAAGCAGGACGGGCACTCATCCAAGATGAAGAACTTCGAAACAACACCATTGCATTCCCCACTGCAGATATGTTGGAAGGATGCGAGACGTTCCGATTCCTGGGAGATGACGCAGACAGCTTCTATACGGAACTGTGGAATAAAGTAAAAGCTCATTGAGATGTCTAAAAGATAATTACATAT
>CAMQZX010000320.1 GCA_947039785.1 uncultured Lachnospiraceae bacterium
TAATTCCAATTTATAATCGCGTTGATATGGTGGTTTTTATCCAGAACCGTCGTTCATACATTTATCTCTGCTGTTAATTGCATTCATATAACTCTTCCGATTTATTATGCCGGTCATGCAGCAGCTTCAATTCGTATCGGCTGTTCATACAGTAGTGACAAAACAGAACGGTTTAGGAAACGAATAGTTTGGGTAATAGAATAAACATAAAAAGACTATCAGAAAGAAAAATCTTTTAGGTAGTCTTTTTATTTTATACATGTTATTATAAAAATGCAGATTTGCAGGAATAATTCATACGAATTAGCGATTAGATATGGGGTGCTGAGATATGACTGAGCTGAACTTAAGGAACGCTGCTACACAATTTTATAATGACTGGCGTGGCACTGGGAATGAAAAGAGCGACTGTCAGAAATTTTGGATTGAATTTTGCTCAAAGGTACTTGGAATTGATAACGCTGTACATAAGCTCGATTTCGAAAAAAGAGTAATAGTTGACGGACAGACCAAATTTATTGACGCTTATATTCCAGAAACGAGGGTTTTAATCGAGCAAAAAAGCTTTGATAAACCGTTAGACAAAAAATATCCACAGTCAGATGGTTCTATGATGACACCTTTTGAGCAGGCAAGAAACTATGCTCACTGGATGATACCAGATGAGTCTCCGTTATGGGTGATCATATGCAATTTTCAAACCTTTGAAATTCATAACATGAATAAGCCGCTGGAAGCCCCACTGGTAGTATTGCTGGATGAAGTCAGAAATAAATATTCGCTGTTTGACTTTATGTTCAAAAAGGATGTCAAAGAGCTTTCTTATGAGATGAAAATTTCTTTGAAAGCTGGAGACATCGTGGGAGTTTTATATGATAAATTGCTTGCTCAGTATCGGGATGTAAATGAGCAGACGCTGAAAAGCCTGAATGCGCTCTGTGTCCGACTTGTATTTTGCCTGTATGCAGAGGATGCCGGAATATTTGGCAGACATATGATGTTTCATGATTATTTGAAGGATGTCCCGGCAAACGAGATGCGAAGAACACTTCGTGAATTATTCAAGGTTTTGGATATGTCAGAGGATGAGCGTAATCAAGATGCTGATTTCAAATATTTAGCGGATGACAACCCCAAATTGGCGGCATTTCCCTATGTAAATGGGGGATTGTTTGCAGACGAGACGATTGAAATACCGCCCTTTACGGAAGAAATAAAGGATTTGTTGTTGAAACAGGCAAGCGCCGGTTTCGATTGGAAGGATATCAGTCCTACTATTTTTGGCGCAGTTTTTGAGAGCACATTAAATCCTGAAACAAGAAGAAACGGCGGTATGCATTATACTTCCATTGCAAATATTCATAAAGTGATAGAACCTTTGTTTTTAGGAGATTTGCGCTTGGAACTGAATGAAATAAAATCTATTGCTGTTAAGCAGAGCAAGACCAAAAGACTTCATAATTTTCAGAAGAAAATAGCAGGATTGAATTTTTTGGATCCTGCCTGCGGCTCCGGGAATTTTCTTACAGAGACATATCTTTCCCTGCGCAGAATGGAAAACGAGGTGATAGGGGAGCTGCAGGAAGGGCAGATTGTGCTTGGCGAGGCGATAAACCCGATACAGGTATCTATTAAGCAGTTTTACGGCATTGAAATCAATGATTTTGCGGTTACCGTTGCCAAGACAGCCTTGTGGATTGCGGAAAGCCAGATGATGAAGGAAACGGAAGATATTGTGCATATGCCTTTGGATTTTCTTCCGCTTAAATCCTATGCAAATATTGTGGAAGCAGACAGTCTGGAAAAGGACTGGAATGAGGTGATTCAGTCTGCGGATGTTAATTATGTTATGGGAAATCCGCCGTTTATCGGAGCGAGGCTGATGGATCAGGGGTCGAAGCACAAATTACAGGTTGAGAAGATATTTGGAAAGATTAAGGATGTACAGGATTTGGATTATGTCACATGTTGGTTCAAAAAAGCAGCAGAATATACTTCCAAAAGTACAGCAGAAACAGGATTTGTTTCAACCAATTCCATATGTCAGGGTTCACAGCTGCCGATTTTATGGAATGTATTGTTAAGCGATTACCATATACATATTAACTTTGCACATCAGACTTTTAGATGGGACAGCGAGTCCTCCGATGTGGCGGCGGTGCATTGTGTGATTATAGGATTTTCTGCAAAAGAGCGAAGGGAAAAGAAGCTTTATTCCTATCGAAAAATAGATGAAAATGCTACGGTGCAGATCGTAGAGCATATTAATCCTTATCTTTTGCCTGGGGAGGATGTGCTTGTGACTGCTCAAAAGGAAGCAGTCTGTGATGTGCCTAAAATGAATTTCGGCAATCAGCCAAGGGATGGCGGACGTTTTATTTTAAGCGAGGAGGAATACCAAGAGATTTTGATGAAAGAACCTGAGCTTGAAAAATGGATCCACCCCTATATGGGAGCGGATGAATTTATCAAGGGGAAGAAACGATATTGCATATGGCTGAAAAAGGCACATCCTTCTGATATACAGGCAAGCCGTATTTTGTATGACAAAGTAGCGGCGGTGCGAGAATTTCGCATGGCGTCAAAAGCAAAAACCACAAACGGCTATGCGAAAGTACCACAGCTATTTGCACAGATTACCCAGCCGGACAATACAGACTGGCTGATTGTACCGAGTGTTTCTTCGGAACGAAGGAGATATGTGCCGATTGGATTTATGACAAGTGATGTGATTTCTTCCAATGCTGTGCAGATTGTGCCAAATGCAACTCTTTATCATTTTGGCATATTGACATCCAATGTGCACATGGCGTGGATGAGGACTGTGTGCGGACGGCTAAAAAGTGATTATAGATATTCAAAGGAACTGGTGTATAATACGTTTCCATGGCCGGAAGTGTCCGATGAATTAAGAGGAAAAGTGGAAATGACTGCGCAAGCGATACTGGATGCCCGAGCACTTTTCCCAACAAGTACAATGGCAGCGCTGTATGATCCAAATCTGATGCCGAGAGAACTCAGTAAGGCGCATGAGGAAAATGATAAAGCCGTCATGAGGGCATATGGATTTATGAAAGTGGAAAATGGAAAGAGACGCTGGTTGACAGAGCAGGAATGTGTTGTGGAATTGATGAGGCTTTATCAGGAGAAGACGGAGGGTTAGTAGATACAGGGCGGCGTATGGTACTGTTTGTAAGAAATATGAATGAGTTTAAGAATTATAAATCCTTCAGCTGCGAAGAAGCTGCGGCGTGGGGGAAGAAATATTATAATGATTGGATGCCCAAAATGCAAAATCAGGAATGTAAACCTGAACCCCCCTGCGAAAAGTTCTTTAGATACTATACGCAAGGCGTGGATTACGTATTTAATAGAATATTAAGATACTCAAGTATAGATGAATACGATTTTGCTAATAGTGGATTTTCTAAGGAAATGTTTTATGACAGTGTTGCGGAAATAAATAATCATAGATTGTGTGAAAATATAGTAGTATATAGGTATGTAAATAAGGCGCTTATTTCTGATATGAAGAAATGGAGTAAAGTGTCCTTTATAAGGAAAAATACCATTTTAACTGATAGAGGATTTTTTAGTACCACGCTTTGCCTTGATTCGATAAAGGATAGACCGTATGCAACAATAAAGGGGCATATGCTATTTAAAATATTTGTTCCAAAAGGAACACCATGTGTTTATGTTGATTTGGTTGCTGATATGGGTGAAAGCGAAATGCTCTTTGCTCCGGGGATAATATTAAAAGTCCTTCATAGATCAGGTCATTACATGGAGTGTATTGTTGAACGGTAAAAAAGTTTTTTATATGATGCGGTATATTTATTATGAATTAATTATGTTTTTCAGGGGTTAGGGGAATGTACCCTAGTAAGTAAAAGCAGAAAGATTTTCAAAAGCTTCAGCAGGGGGATTTTGAAAAATGAACTTGCGTATATACGCAAGCAGTGCTTGCTATTTTGCCTTGTGTCATGACACAGGCAGTGCTTGCTGTTCTGCTTTAATCTGCCGCAGGAATATTGAGGATTATATTATATAGACCCTGTCTCTTATACACATCTGACGCTGCCGACGAAGCTAGAAGTGT
>CAMQZX010000321.1 GCA_947039785.1 uncultured Lachnospiraceae bacterium
ACTACTGGTATCTTACAAATTGCCTTAAATAGTTCTTAACTATTCTTAACTCTATACAGCTTATATAAAAACAGCATTCATTTCTTATTTTTGTGTCCTATACCCAGAATCCTATCACAAGATGCTTGTTCTCACTATCAGTTCTATGCTATAATAATCTTACTAATTTTTGTCCAGAATGGTTATACTGTTGGATGGACAGGTTACTGTAAAAATTATGTAACTGTTCAGCGATTGCTGAATAGTTACAAAACCATACACTATCAATTGTAAATTCAGGAGGTATATTATGAGCAAAGTAATCACAGCCAGCAATTTTGAGGCGGAAGTATTAAAGGCGGACAAGCCTGTGCTAGTAGATTTTCATGCTACCTGGTGCGGACCGTGTAAGATGTTGGCTCCCATCATTGCGGAACTGGAAGCTGCCAGAGATGATTTCTATGTAGGAAAGATTGATATCGATGACGATCCGGAACTGGCAAGACGTTATGGAATCCAGGCGGTTCCCACCCTGCTGCTGTTCAAGGACGGCGCTGTCGTAAATCAGTCTGTGGGATACGTGGGAAAAGAGGTTCTGGAAGACATGCTAAACGCATAGATTACCATAGGAGGAGAGTATGAAAATCAGACTTAATTCCAATCAGGAGGTTGTCCAGACAGTCAAAGAAGGGCTGAAACGAACAGGCGGTTACTGCCCCTGTCGTCTGGAGCGCAAGGAAGAATACAAGTGTATGTGCGAAGAATTCAAAGCCCAGATCAAAGACCCGGATTTTGAGGGCTACTGCCACTGCCTGCTATACTATAAAGAAAAATAAGGTAACTGTTCCGTATGTTCACAGTTACACAAATATCAACAATGCCAGAATGTATCAAACACAACTTTTGGTCTGACACATTCTGGCATTATTTAATCTTCATCCACATTAATGAGGACAATGGATTTCACACTCTTTAGGAAATCATAATTTCCATCTCCTTCATAGGCTCCTGAAATATCCTTGATTTCCATCTTTTTAAAATCTGCAGGAATATCCATCTCATCCATTCCATTTAGCTGAGCGATCAATCCTTCTTTCCAGGAATGAGTAATGGGCTGACCAATCATCAAATCTTCGATAGCTCTGCCGAAATTGCGCAGACAGCTGTGACTTTCATAGTCCTGAAGCCAATCGGGACCGCTGATGCGCCTCTGGTCGAAATCGCCTCGAAATACCACCACACGGCGAGGCTCCACACCTACTTCCTGAAGAGGGGTGATAAGATCTGCGGAATAAATCTGCATGTCATAACATCCCTTCACCTTATGGAAAACCCCGTAATTTGTCACGGAAAGTGTCTGAGAATCCTTCAAAATACCGCATTCTTCCTGCTTCTCCCATAAACGGAAAGCACTTCTGGAAGACAAAAGGTCCAATTGCACCAGGCTGGTATAAAATCGATTCTTATACCCGGTGGATTTTTTTCTGCAGTTTCTTATGAAAAAGATGCGGCATTGCTTTTGTGCAGGGCTGTAAATCACATAAAGCATGTCAGCCAGCATACAGGAACGCTCAGAACCCGCAGGAAAATCAGAGCGCCAGTTCTGCTGAAGCTGGAATTGTACCGGAATTCTGGATGGATTGTGTAAAATCACAATTTCCCTGTTCACCAAACTGAATTTGTTGCAGAGAAGCAGCGCGTCCTCCAATTTGATACACAGTTCCTCCTCCGTATAAGTCTGTCCCTGAGTTAAAATATGAAAACATTTCTCTAAGTTTTGTGCAAACGCCATAATCTACCACACCCCTATCGTATGTGAAAACTATCATCCATTACTGTTTTACTTTTATTTTGTCAAACGGATATTCCCCGCCACTGTTTCCTTTATGAGCTAAAACTCTTCCAATACAGACTTAATGGCTTCCATTAGCCCTTCGTTCTGCTCTTTTGTTCCGAAGGTGATTCTCTGCCAGGTGTCATATCCCCATCCATGTCCCGGACGAACAATGTAACCTTTTTGCTTTAACCGTTCAAAGACTTCCGGTGCCGGATAACCCAAATCGGCAAAAATGAAATTGCCATGAGCCGGACAATAGGTGATTCCCATTTTATCAAAGGATTCATAGAAAAATGCTCTGGCTTCAGCATTGGATTTCAAAGTGTTTTCCACAAATACCCGATCTTTCAGAGCTGCCAGCGCACCTGCCTGTGCCACGCGTCCCACCGGGAAGGGAAGAGCTACACGTTGAAGAATGTTCACCAGTTCCACAGGGCCCATGGCATAACCGATTCGTTCTCCCGCCAGACCATAGAGCTTGGAAAATGTCTTTGTTACAAGGACATTACGTCCTTCTCTCAGATATTTCATGCCGCTGGCGCAATCTGAGTCCTCAGAAAATTCAAAATATGCCTCATCAAAAACAACAATACAATCCTGCGGCACTTTTTCCATAAATGCATCTGCCTGCTGCTGAGTGACAATGGTTCCGGTAGGATTGTTTGGATTACAGATGTAGACCAGCCTGGTCTTTTCAGTAATAGCCGCTGCCATGGCTTCCAGATCGTGAGTGTGCTCTTTTAACGGAACCTTCACCATTTTGCCGCCTAAAATCAATGTGTTGGTAGCATAGGCTGCGAATGTGGGGGAGGCTGCAACCACTTCCTCTCCTTCATCTAGAAAAGCCTGAGCTACCATACTTAATATATGATCACAACCGTTGCTGACCACAATCTGTGCAGCATCCAGACCATGAAGCTTTGCAAGCTCTTTTCGAATCTCTATGCTGGTGGGATTCGGGTACTCGTTGACACTGCTGACTGCCTTTCCCATTGCCTCCTGGGCCATTGGGGAGCATCCCAGCGCATTTTCGTTGGAGGAAAGCTTCACCATATTTTCATCTCCAGACTCTCCAGGAATATATAAGACCAACTCCATAATGCCCTCTCTGGCCAATGTTTTCTCACTCATTTTCGTATTTCTCCTTACCTATTGTATTTCATTCACACTTCAGTGACACACTGCGCTTTTTCACTTTACCAAATAAGATTGTATCATAAACTGATTTCACTGACCAGAGGTCAATGGAAAGTTAATTTGTACCAGATAAAACGTCACTGATTTCTTCTCCGCTTTTTACGTATTGCACCTGATTTCCCATGATTTCTTTTAAAATATCATAAGCTTCCACGCCGGTGCAGTGGCCAGTGTAGAATTTAGTCTTGTAACAAGTCAATGTTTCTGCAATTCCACGGATCAATTCCACATCCGAAGGTTCGTAGCCGGATTTCTTCATCATATGAAAGCCGCTGATTACCATATCTGGCTGCCTGTGACGGATTTCCTCATAACGGTCTAAAATGTTAATAATCCCGTTGTGAGCACATCCGGAAATAAGAATCTCCTGACCTTCGCATTGAATGATCAGATACTGCTCATGGTCGAAATCATCCTGTACCAGCTCGCCGTTTTTTTTGCATTTTAACACTTTATTTCCCGATGGCCACAATTTTCTTCCGGTCACATTGGTAAATAAAGAAAGCTCTTCGTCAATGACCATATCTTCTTTTACGAAAACCACCTGAGAAAGACTGACAATCTGGGAGTCCAGACCGATGTATTTTGGACCGTCTTCCTTAATGCTGTAGTAATCGTTTAGGGCACTCTCTCTTATATAAATCTTTGCATGAGAATTTAAGGCAGCAAATGCCAGGATTCCTCCCCCATGATCGTAATGACCGTGGGACAAAATCAATGTATCTACCTGAGTTAAGTCCACACCCAGGCATCTGGCATTGTCTACAAAAGCTCCGGTGGCCCCTGTATCCACCAGAAGCTTATGCTTTGGCGTTTCCACATAAAAGCTCAGCCCATGTTCAAAGCTGCAGCCATTTTCGGCATCTATATTTTCAATTAAATTGACAATTTTCATAATATATGGTTTCCTTATCATTCATTAAATTTCTACTATATTACAGTCAAAGACATATTCCAAGTTCCTTTGTCCCTGCATCATTATATTACCATAAGTT
>CAMQZX010000322.1 GCA_947039785.1 uncultured Lachnospiraceae bacterium
GGTAGAAGCGGCGATAGCTTCCCATAAAATGTCCGGTGATTATAAGGGTGTAGATAGTGACGAATATCTGTCAGGTTTTATGAAAGAAGATCGGCTGTTACCCGTGGTAACATTGGTCATATATTTTGATTCAAAAGAGTGGGATGGCCCGTTATCTATTCATGAAATGTTTGATAAACAGGATGCGAGGATGCTTGCGCTGGTTCCTGATTATAAGATTAACTTGCTTGCACCGGCTTCGATAGAAGATGAAGATTTTGGAAAATTCCAGAGTTCTTTGAAAGAAGTGTTGTCATTTATCAAGTATGCAAGAGACAAGGATGAATTGAAAAAGGTATTGGATGCGGACGAATCTTTCCGCCATTTGGGGAGAGAAGAAGTGGATGTATTAAATGCCTGCGTAGGTGCAAAGATAGCAGTCAAAGAAGGTGAGGAGGCGATTGATGTGTGTTTGGCAATACAACAAATGAATGAGGAAGCGGCTCAGAAGGAAAGAATTTCTACACTGTTCGCTAACATTAAGAACCTTATGGAAAAAATGGGATGGTCTGCGGAACAGTCTATGGATGTATTAAGCGTTTCCGACAGTGACCGAAGGGCACTTTGGCAGTTGCTTAAATAAAATGCAGAATGAGCCGGGCAGTATCAATCAAACAGATACTGCCCGTTTTTTACACTAGGAAATATCATGATTTGGGGTACGTCAGATTCTAACGTATGTGGCTGTCCGAGGATGCTGTCCACATTGGAGCAGACTGTCCGCAACTCTTTCTGGTATTCCTTGAAATAATGATAGGTGTCATATTGGGCTGACCGCTTTATGGTCAGTTTTTCTTTTTCAGCCTTTAGTGACTTCATGGATGGGATTTTTCCATCAGCATTTTTCTCTTTTAAAAATTTGACTGCAGATTCATAAAGCTCAATTTCCGTCTGGTGTTCCTGACGGAATTTTTTCTTATTTCTGGATTTCAGCATTTGTGCAAAAACCGGTTTGTTGGCAAGATACTGTCCAGTATAATGAATCTGTTGATTGATATTTTTTAAACTTGCTTCGGTAGCCTTGACTGCTTTCCTGGATTCCTTGCACTTTTCAGAAATATCATCAAAAGTCATTTGTAGATTTTCCCTGGTGTCATAGTGGTGCTCCTGCACATAGGCAATGGTTTTCGCCATTTGCTGTAAGTTAGAGATCTTTATTTTCTGTGCATAGGCATGACTTTGCTGCGCCTTCACATTGTTCTGGAGGTCAACAACCAGTCGTAAATCGGACTTAATAAATAGGATAGCAACCGGATCGGAAGAATAATCATAATCAGGATTGTATTCAAAAAAGCTGTGTTTCTTTTTTTGCGGATTGGCAGGAGGTTCCGGCAAATGTTCTGTTTCTGAAATGTCCGGTGTCTCCTCCAAACGATTCTGGTTTTGTTCAAATAATTCCATGAGGTAATCTTTGCAGTAATGTGTCCCCAGTGCCCGGTCAGTGATATTCCGGTCACGATCAGGGTGGAGATAACTAAAACGTCCCCTGCGGTCTGTAAGCGTGATATGATATTTTTCCCTCAGCCCGTTTTTGAAATCTTCCAGATTTTTTGATTGGGAAGCGATATCTTTTATGGCATCCCGTAAAAATTGTTTCTGCGTTTGAAAGGTTGTCCGGCGTGGCTTCATGCCATCGGCTATAATCTGTTCGTTGCGCTTATCCAAATTTTCCTGTCCTCTGCGGGCTGCCCAGTATTCCTTCTGGGTGATTTTATTCTTTGATGGGGAGAGCAGATCAACCTGATAAAGATTTTCCCTGTGGCATATATCCATGACCGATTGCTGCAGGTGTTTCAGATAATCATTTGTTAAATGGTGCTTGTAACCGGCACGGCTGTCACAGGGTCGCTCCATGAATGGTTGTTGTTCAACATCCAGTTTGCGGAGAGAGTTAATAATAATATGGACGTGGATATTTCCGCTTCCATTGTGACCGTCCGTATGCGTACAGACGAGAGCCTGATGACCGGGAAAATTCTTTTTTGCATATTCCATTCCCAGGGCTTGTGCCTGTTCTTCGGTCAGGCCATGATCGTCTTTATCCTTCGGATCAAAGCTTAAAATGTAATGATGGGATTTGATGTCAGCATAGTGCTGGTTTTTGTGATACTGGGCGTTGAGCTTTTCGCACTCTCTGTCAAAGAGCATAGGCTCGCAGTTAATGCCGTCTATGTAATATTCTTCCCTTAATATCATGTGCCCGTTTTCGTCCAGGATGGGCTTCATGGTGAACTCATCATGCTGGAACAGCATATATTCAATGATCTGACTGTAATCAGCGTTTTTGCTTGCGATATGTTTCAACACTGCCATGATAATTACCTGCCATTTCTGCAATCTCTTTTCTCATATCAAAAATCTGAGAGATACATTCATGTATTTCATCCTGCATTGCCTTTGAGCGGATGCCGCCCATGTGGAAATACCGTGCGATCTGATTTAGGTTGCTCCCAATTTTTCCAAACTCTGCGGTCAGCTTTTGTAGCTCCGGCACATCGGCAACCACTTCATATGTAATGTTCACCATTCCATCTAATAACTGTTTGCGGATGTAAGCGGAACGTGATAAGCCTGCCTCATGCGAGACTCTGGTTATTAACTCAAACTCTGCATCTGACAGACGAAGGGTAATGTGGTGGGAGCGTTTTATTTCTGTGTCTTTTTCTGGTCTTGCCATAAGCTCTCCTTTACTTTGTATTTTTTTATCTTATCCCGAATAATTGGGGATAAGGATGCTTTTATGCGTCAGCATACCCGGCATACGCTGTATGACGCTGCGAACACAATTTTTGTGGAAGCCAAATAGCACAATCTCATTGTGTGCAGCAACCGAGGGAATGGGGAGCCGGAATCCCCATCAAGATATGCCAGGTGCGCAAAAAACCATGAAATGGGTTTTTGTGTCACATAGGCGAATCTTGCCCTGGAAAAGAAAATCCCTCTCATATATCCCTATCGGGAAAAAAGCAAAAACAAGCCGCACACAAAACTTAATATGACAGCTTGACTTTCAGCCGCCGGCAGAAGGGATAAGTGAAAGAAATATATTTGTGAAGCGGGAAAGCAGATTGGAGGAGAATGATAATGTGGGCAGATTATCCATTGAATTTATTGAGAGATATTCCGGTGAGACAGATTTTATCAGACGATCAAATGAAAGGACTGGAATATGCTCTGAAACAGCTGACGGAACGGGAGCAGAAGGTTCTGGAATACCGCTATGTAAAAGGAATGAGTTATTCCAAAATCGGTATGGAATTTGCGTTGACCAGAAGCAGGATACAGCAGATCGTGAGACGGGCGTTACGGAAACTTAGCCGCCCAGCGATAACGGCTTATATCAGGGAAGGGTTTGCGGCGCATGAGGCATCTGTTTTAGAGAATGTCCGTATGGCGATGGAAAAGGAAAAGAGCAGGCTGCTTACCGTGGAAGATAAGATTTTAGAACAGCGCATTGAGATTTTGCAGTTATCCATAAGACCATACAACTGTTTAAAGCGTCATGGTATTGGTACGGTTTATGAGCTGCTTCGTCTGATGTTAAGAGAAGATTGGAATATCCAGTGCAGGAACCTTGGAAGAAAAGGAGCACAGGAGGTGGTGGAAAGTTTATTAAAACTGGGAATTGTAGATGTAGAGTATCCGGGCTGCCGGCGCTTTATAACAGATAAGTGTGAAGCGGAAAAACTTTGTTTGACAGAACAGGAATGGGAACGTGTACTCGACTATTTCAGTTGAGAATTTCCCGATACAAAATTCTGTGACAGCTTGTTCTCCAGCCTCTGGGGGAAGGGGTTAGTGAAAAGAATATTTTTTTCTTTTCAAATTAAGGAAAGGAAGATTGGAGGATGTCAAAAGAAAATAGGAACGCCCAGCTGGAAAGGATAAGCAGACAGAACAAGGAGAAGTGTGCAGCATTTATTGTAAGGATGATAGAGAAATA
>CAMQZX010000323.1 GCA_947039785.1 uncultured Lachnospiraceae bacterium
GCCGGTACCGCCGATGGTGCGTAGTCTCGTGGGCTCGGAGATGTGTATAAGAGACAGCCCCTGGTGGTCATAAATCTGTATACTTTCATCCAGCAGATCCAATACTTTCTGGTAAAGCAATTCTCTGGCGGTTCTGTGCGATGTATTTGCGTGATCTTGTTCTGCTCTATATTTATCCATGATTTTACCTCCTGCTTTTGGCATGATTATATCATGTTTTCGCACGTCAGTCCATGTGCCTGCAAAAAATTTTTGCAGGTGCAAAAATTTTACCATTCCGAAAGTTGAAAATAAGAAAAAAATAGTGCAAAAAAATATGATTTCTAAGAAATTAGACTTGGCACGGGATTTGCTTTATAAATAGTCAGAGAAACAAATCACCATAAAAAATAAAGAAGATATGGTGATTTATGTATAATTACACTATTTTTATAAAGGAGGAAATTATTATGGATATCAAACTGAGAAACCCGAAGAACATCAAGGAGGTAGTTCTTACAGATTGTGAAAAGCTGGATCTAGATGATTTTATGGCAGTTGTACGCTTTCATGCCAAGGTGATCTTCTCACAGGAATTTAAGGATAAAATTCAGGCCAGCAGGAATCTGATCGACCGTTTCCTGGAGGAAGGACGTATTATTTACGGTGTGACCACAGGATTTGGTGAAAATGTACGCTATACCATTCAGCCGGAGGATGCAAAAACTCTTCAGAAAAATATTGTCCGCTCCCACGCCTGTGCGGTGGGCCAGCCTCTGTCCGAGGAGCAGGCAAGGGCTGTGATGTTTATGACTATTATAAATATGGGAAAAGGTCACTCAGGAATTCGTCTGGAGACACTGGAATTGATCAGAAATTATTTGAATAAGGATCTGGTTCCCTTTGCACCGGGAGAAGGCTCTGTTGGATATCTGGGAGTGGAAGCACACCTGGTATTGGCCTACATCGGTGAAGGATATATTTTAAAAGACGGTCAGAAGCTTCCTGCAGCTTGTGTAATGAATGAGTGCGGATTGGAGCCGGTCACCTTGGAGTGTAAAGAGGGACTTTCCATGCTGAACGGAACCATCACAGTGACAGCTCTTGCTTTGCTGGCTTCCTATGATTCCATTGTAAGTATGAAAAATGTGGAAATCGCAGGCGCTTTGTGTTTTGAGGCTCTGCGCGGAACTACGAAAGCTCTCGATCCAAGAATTCACCAGAATAAAAAACACGTAGAGCAGCAGGCATCTGCTGAAAATCTGCTGCGTATGCTGGACGGCAGTGAGATCAGCGAAAAGTATCGGGATGCCAAGGTGCAGGACGCCTATGTGATGCGTGTCATGCCTCACGTTCATGGTGCGGCTTACCGCCTGGTAAACGAAGCGTATGAGGCGATTTTGGAGGAAATGCGTTCTGTAAGTGACAATCCTGAAATCTTTGAGACAGAGGATGGAAGGGGAGAAGCGTTGATGAGCGGAAACTTCGACGGAACCTTTGTTGGCTCCCACGCAGATATGATCGGTATGGCTGCAGCCATTGTCGGAAATCAGGTGGAGAGAAGCATTGACAGAATGGTAAATCGGAATTTGAACGATGGACTGCCTGCATTTTTGGTAGCTAACCCGGGATTAAATAATGGATATATGATCCCTCAATACACGGCAGCCGGTCTGCAAAATGAGATCAAGCTTCTGGCTATCCCGGCTTCCATTGATTCCATCCCCACCTGTGCCGGACAGGAAGATCCTGTCTCCATGGCGTACAATGCAGCCAAGAGAGCAGGGGAGGCAGTGCGTAAGCTACAGTATCTCATTGCCATTGATATCATGGTATCCTTGCAGGCCATCGATATGCTGAAGCCTTTGAAGCAGGGCAAGGCGACACAGAAAATCCACGATTTTATCAGAGAAAAGGTGGCATATGTGGATGAGGACAGATATTTCTACCCAGATATTGAGTATATCTACGGGCTTGTGAAAGATGGAGTGCTGGTTGAAATGATGGAAGAAGAAATCGGAAGCATCCGACTTTCATAAAAAACGGCAGGAAAGGGGCAGTCCATGCGTATAGCATGAACTGCCCTTGTATTAATTGATAATTCCATACTTTCTCATTCGGTACTGCAAGCCTTGCCTGTGAAGCCCAAGCTTTCGGGCTGTCTGAGAAACATTTCCTCCGTATTCTTTCAAGGCTTTTCGGATAACTTCTGCCTCGTAAGTATCCACCTGCTCCTGCAAAGTGCCGGGAACGGTCCGGGAAGGAATCTCCGCTAAGTCAGATATGTGTCCTGTTTTTGGGTTCTGGCGGCAGTAGGGAGGCAGATATTCCAGTCGAAGGGAGTCATCCGAGGCCAGGTTCATGGCGTATTCCACCGCATGGAACAGCTCCCGGACGTTGCCGGGCCAAGGATATTGCTGAAGCTGCCAAAGGGCGTCCGGCTCGATGGTCCGGAAAGGGAAGGCATATTGATACTTGAGCTGACGGATATGGTGCCATATCAGTTCTTCAATATCCTCCACACGATCTCTCAGCGGAGGAATTTCCAATATGATCGTGGCCAGCCGATAGAACAAATCCGAGCGGAGGGTTTTCTGGTCGATCAAAGTGAAGGGGTCTTCATTGCAGGAGGAGATCACTCTTACATCCACCTGATATTCCTGATTGCCGCCTACCCGTCGGAACGTGCCTTCCTGCAAGACTCTCAAAACCTTGGCCTGCATGGCCAGAGTCATGGAATTGAGTTCATCCAGGAAGATGGTTCCCTTGTCAGCTTCCTCCAAAAGTCCGGGCTTTTCAATACTTCCGGTGTAAGAGCCTTTGGCAGTTCCAAATAGAATACTCTCCACCAGATTTTCCGGTATGGCGGCGCAGTTTAAGGCTACAAAGGGATAATTGCTCCTGAGGCTGCTTTTGTGGATGCTCTGAGCTAAAATTTCCTTTCCGGTTCCGGTTTCACCCACAATGAGAATGTTGGTGTTTTGCAAGGCCGCTTTCTGGGCAAGCTTTCGCAGATCGATTATTTTTGGATGATGGCCGACCAGATCCATGAAAGTATACCCATGCTCTTGCGGAGAGGATGCGGTATCGAGAACGGATTCCTGCATGGCGTTTTGAAGATTTTGAAGCTGCTCGGCTTTACGGGAGATGACACGGATGCTTTCCTCCAGAACTAGGGCAGCGATCACCTCATTGCCGAGAGTCAGAGGGAATGCAGAAATAACGGTGAACAATTCCTTGCCTTTCTTGGAAGAATAGTGCTGAAAGCGATTCCTTACAGGTATATTGGTGCGTAAAGCTTTTAATGTGGTACTTTCCTCTTCGCGGACATTAAATATGTCGAGAAGATGACGACCTTCGATGTTTCCTTGAACGCCTGCCACCTCCCGTCCCATTTGATTAAAGTAGACGACGATTCCATCTTTGTCATAAATCTGGATACTTTCATCCAGCATGTCTAATGCTTTTTTGAAGATGGTTTCCCGGCCAGGTCCTTCTTTTAAGAAGAGGATACAACCGTTCTCCTGTTCCTCCTTCTGAAAATGGAATACTTTATTGTGAAAAAAGAGGAGGCGGTTTGCTGAATCAATCTGAAGTCCCTTGATATTGTTCCACCTCTTTCCTATGTAGGATTCAGGTGGCTGAACATCCGGGTCAGAAAGCTGCTGCCATTTCTGTCGGAGTGTGGTGTTGGCCCAGTTGACCTTACAGATTCTTCCCGCTTGGTCCAGATAGATACTAAGGTCATATAGCAAAGTATAGGACATTTCGGACCATTGATTGTTGTTGTATTCAACAGAATGTAAATTCATGACTTTACCTCCAATCTTGTTTCCAATTATAACATGTGCATCCTGTGTATGCAATATTTTATTGCACATGCATTATTTTATTGCATATAAAGCATGAAATCTACGGACTAAGGT
>CAMQZX010000324.1 GCA_947039785.1 uncultured Lachnospiraceae bacterium
CTATGACATCTGTATTTGACTCCTCTTAGGAAAAAATCTGCAATTTATCGTACTAAATTCTTACCCCATTCTATATTTACATTGTACTATCCAAATCATAATATTCTTTCAAACATTGATATCCTTTCTCAAAGCAGAGTTTTCTCTTCCGATAAACTTCCTGATTATCCTGATTAGGCATAAAGGTATTTACCTGCTTCACAAACTGACCGATCACGGAGAAATCTTTAAATATACCAATACCGACACCGGCGATCACAGCTGCTGCAATAGAAGTCGCCTCTTCCACGTGATCTAACCGATGCAGAGTCACATTCAGAACATCGGCCAAAATCTGAGCTAAAACATCCCCTTTTGCTCCACCTCCTGTCAGCACAAGTTCTGTGATATCTACACGCTCCTTCTGTGCATTAAGTATGATATCCAGATTCATGGCTACCCCTTCTAATACCGCTCTGATATAATCACTCTTCTCATGTTCCATCTTAATTCCCAGGAAACTTCCGGATGTATGAGGATTCCACCGTGGGCTTCGTTCACCTAACATATAAGGCAGGAATATCAGACCCTTGGCTCCCGCCGGGGATTCTGCCACCTGTTGGTTCAACAGATCGTATACCGATTCACCTCTCATTTCTGCCTGTTTTTCTTCCTCTTTGCACAGGGCGTTCTTTATATAGGAATACGAGCTTCCTGCTGCCTGCATCGTTCCACACGGCATATATTTACCTGGAATTACATGGCCAAAGCAAATTAAAGTCTTCTCCTTATCTAAGAACACTTCATCCGTTGTTCCTGCAATCCATGATGATGTTCCAAAGGACAAAAACATCTGTCCGGACTCAATACTGCCCGCTCCTAACGCAGAACAAGGGCCGTCACCTCCGCCGCACACGACTCCGGTTCTTGTCGTAAGCCCCAGAGCCTCTGCAGCCTGTTCACTTAAATGTCCGATCAAATCCGTCGATGCATGAAGCTCCGGCATCTTATCCATACTGATTCCAGCCGTTTCTAAAATCTCCTCAGACCATCGAAGCGCCTTTAGATCAAATGCATCTGTTCCTGAGGCTTCTGAATAATCCGTTACGAATTTCCCTGTCAATCGGCAGATAATATAATCTTTCGCAAGAAGCATCTTATAGGTCTTCGCATAAATTTCCGGCTCATTATCCCGAAGCCACATCAATTTCTCAATACTGTAACTGGCACTGACCCGGTGTCCGTTCAATTCGTACATCCGATTATATCCAACCTTAGATTCCAATTGCTTTGCCTGGTCTTCTGCTCGCTGGTCTGCCCAGATAATCGCCGGTCTTAAGGCATTCCCATCTTTATCTACTACAATACAAGCCTGCATCTGTGAGGAAAATGAAATGGCAAGTACATCTTCAGGATCAATTTCTTCTACAATCTTCTTAGTTGCAGTACACACTGCCCTCCACCAGTCTTCTGTATTCTGCTCTGCATAATTCTTATGAAAGAAATGAGTATCATACGGCACTGTATAACTTCTTACCAATTTTCCTTCCGTGGAAAATAAAGATGCCTTATTACTTGACGTTCCCAAATCATGTGCAATCAAATATTTTTTCATTTTTCTTTGCCTTTCTTACTACTAATATATCTAACATCTGCTTCGCCGCTTCTTAATACTTGCATTATATCATCCGAACGCAAATTTGTAAATATACGAAAGTATTTTTATTTTCGTACGAAACTAATATTCTTAACTTATATCATTACGAATATACTGTCGAACACAGAGGCAGTACACGAAATCTATTTACTGTTATCTGAATACTGGAAAATATAAAATCATACAATATTTTTTATTTGACATACGGACTTCTGCTTTTCCGTTCATTTGTGCCATCATCAATGTAATATTTTTTACACCCAACCCGGTGCCTTTTATATATTTACTGTCAGACGCAATTGCATTTTTAATAAATATCCCCACTTGACAAGGAGCATATATCATTTTTATCTCAACTTTACGAGTCCTATCCCCGTATTTTTTCAGATTAGATATGATATTATTTACAATTCTTCCCAGATAATCGGTATTTACTTGAACCTGGACAGGCTTCCACTTCAATTTATCTGCGTCTATCTGAAATCCATCACACTCCAGCAGCGCGCACATCTCCGAAAGATAATCCCCCAAAGCGCTTTTTATCTCTTCCGCATCTTCCATGATAACCTCTCTCTGAGAATGGACCAGAAAATATTCAAAGGTCTGATCAGTCAATCTCCTGATCTGCTGTACTTTATCAAGCGCTTTGCCGATATATTCCTTACTTGCCCTTCCTTCACTTTCTTGTTTTTTTATAATTTCAAGATAAGTCATCAATCCTGTTAACGGCGTTCTCAGGTCATGAGACATTCCAAGAGCAAGCCTTTCCTGAGCCAACCGCATTTCCTGTTCTGTCTGTTCTTTTTTGAGTAACTCCAACCGCATTTGATCCAGGCCATAAGCAAGCTGTGCCAGTTCATCTTTCCCCTTTACAGTCACATGTTTCATCAGATTTCCCCTTGTAATACCAGCCACTTCCTTTTCCAGACATCGGATATATCTTACATCCTCCTGCATTCCAGCTGCAAATATCCCAAGACATGTGAAAAGCCCCATAATAGTAGAAATTCCAAGCAAAATATCATAGTATTTCTCAAAAGCGCCTTCATAGAGATAAACATCTGCTTCCCCATCCTAAATTTTCTTAACAGCCCTGCCTGCCATAAATATGATTATGAGAAATCCAATCATAGCCGGCAGGGCAGTTTCCAGATCATCTGTCCCCGGAATTCCCGTCAGTAACCAATTTTTGCTCTCAAAAGTGTATGTCCATATAGCCGGAAAATTTTGTTCTGTATCAATATGAAAAATCTGTCCATCCCCAGATAAAATATTGTACATTCCGTGAATGACAACGGAAGACCAGATGGAACCTGTTTCACAGGTAACAAGTGCCAAAGCGATTCCCGCTATAGTAACCGCAACGATTAAAAGAACAACTTTTCTCCAATCAGAAATATCAATATTACCCAGATGAACGCTTGCAAAAAGCAGGCTGGAAATAAATACTGCCTTTTTGATTCCCCATACCTCTTGCAAAGAACTAAGTATCATTCCCCGGAAGATGATCTCCTCTGTAACACCTGCTCTTATGCCAAAGGATAAGACTGTCGTGCACAGAGCATACATTCTATCCTCATCCGTCAACACTTCTCTGCAAAATACTCCATCTGTAAACACCACGTAAAAAAGACAGATGAACAACGGCATGAGAACTGCTGTGATGCACCATTTTACTGCTGGATATGGTTTACCCAGGTAAATATCTGCAAAGGATTTTTTCAAGACATATTTTGTATATAAATATACCGCATATATAATTCCCAAAAGATTTACACAGACATACAATACTGTATCCCAATTATCTGTCTTACATATCCGAAAAGCAATGGAGCTAAATTGAAATACCATTATGAAAATGACCAACGCCGCAAATGTATGTACTATTGATTTTAGCTTGATGCTTCTATTCATATCTTTCCTCCCTAACCTGCTGCCCCATAAGGAGTTTCCACATAAGGAATGGACGGATCTACACCAATCACCGTCCCGTCTTCATCAATAACATAACCATTCCCATCTACATGCGCTCCTGTTGGCGGTGTCCATTTTGGCGTTTTAATTCGAGTCATAGAATGACTGGTATGTTCCTTGAAAGGCTGTCTTCCCTCCCTTTCGCCACAACCAGTACTCCCCAATACAAGTATAAGAAGTGTTATAGATACCAGAAGCTTGTATATATTTTTTCTCATATTTTTAAAGTAAGCGCTTAAATTTGGGGTATGATAGAAAAAATCCCCGACTACTTTTCAG
>CAMQZX010000325.1 GCA_947039785.1 uncultured Lachnospiraceae bacterium
TACACTTCTAGCTTCGTCGGCAGCGTCAGATGTGTATAAGAGACAGGTATTAGCTGTTATGTTCTTCAATTTCATACGTATTATTTATGTAGGTGTAAGTGAATCTACGAAGGGAGATGAAAATGCAAGGTGAAATTGTGAGTAAAAATAAATGGATACTTGCACTTTTTGCCGTAATATTTTTGATTTTTACTGTACAAACGAATGTGAAAGCTGATTCTTTTCA
Organism: uncultured Lachnospiraceae bacterium; assembly: GCA_947039785.1. Classification (GTDB taxonomy): domain Bacteria; phylum Bacillota; class Clostridia; order Lachnospirales; family Lachnospiraceae; genus JALFVM01. The sequence continues at coordinate 227 of CAMQZX010000325.1, forward strand.
AGTAATCATGTCAGAAACGAATGCTAATAACCAAAGGTCTTTATTAAATGATGTTGATACAGTGATGGATCAGAATTATGTTAAACAAAGAAGTAGTCATTTGGATTATGGTATGATTAAATTGACAAAGATTTCAGCTACAAGAGCCGCAATAGGCGCAAGTACTCAAGCATTCCATGTGTGTCCAGAAATTCGTCTTGATATATATGTAGATAAATATGATGCTAAGAATGAAATATGGAATCAATGGAGGTATTGGGAATATTCAATTGATAATGCGGATCATCTTACGAAGAATATGGAAATTATCGTGCCGAGTGGATATTATTATTCTGTTAGAGGATATCATATCTGTGTTCATGGTGAGGCCATAGAATCAATTGAAACTATAACAGATGGTCTTTATATTGGTATTACAGATAAACCAATATTGAAGTAAAATTTTTAACAAACCAAAGCACAACCTATTTAAAGAACGTGAATAAACAACCTACCTAACAATTAAATAAAGGGACAACTTATCCATCACGTAACAGTTTTTCAATACATATCTGCCGTAAGTTCCCTAATAAAAAGGCAACCTACCAAAGATAGCGATCTCATCACCACTCACATGCACACAGGGCCCAAAAGTGTGGATGTGAATTGGGGGTGAGAAATAAAAAAACGGTCACTTACACTACCTATTACGATTTGATGTAACGGGAAGTCCAAAACAACAGAAACCAGAAAAAATAAAAAGTCAAAGTATTTATTTTTAAAATGAAGCAATGAGCCAATAAATGGGCTGTTGTTTCTGTGTACCAAAAGAAAGGCCCCTGCGTAACCATCATTTTGTGGCCGCAGGGGCTGCTAAGTTGAGGAGGACTATAGACGATGTTGGCTGACTTTAATCGAATGTTATTTCGTAAAGTGAAACGTGGCGTATATTATACTGCTGCATTATATGATGAGATTAGAGGTGAGAGACTTCATCTTGCATACATTGGAGAAGGGGCAACTCCGGTGGAAGAAGATACTTTCCCACTGGACATTCTGGCAGTAGGTGACTGGAAGGATACTACGATTGAACAGTTGAGAAAGATGGTGCAGCACCGAGAGGTAAAAACGGTCATTTTTCCAGAAGCAGAGGGTTGGAAAGAGACAGAGACTGTCTGTCGTGAGAACGGCGTAGAAACAGTACAGGCAGTACAGGATTTATATGTTGTAAAAAAGGCAAGATGGGAACTGCGTTTCCAGGTCTTTTCAGGGGAGCAGGGAGAGTCCCTGGTGATGTATCAGGGATTCACAGAGGACAATCTGATAAAAGAAGATTGTGTATTCAGCGGCAAGATCATGGATCAGGAGCATTGTGTGGCATGCCTTTATGGAGAAGATGATTACTGTGGCTTTGGCTGTCTTCGTACCAAAGATTTTGACCTGTTGAAAGGACATAAAAGATCAGGCAATACCTGTTATCGTATGGGAACAGTGGTTCTGGGCAATATTAATTTGAAAGCCCAGAGCAGTAAGTTAATTGAAATGCTAAAGCCAGTTGCCAATCAGCTGCGCTGCATTTATCTTCCATATGGAGTGACAGGCGACAATTATGATGATGAATGGTTAAAGCTGCTGGATAGAGGAGATTATTTGTACGTAATCGGTCAGAACAATAGAATTGATCGGGATGTTGTGGGTAAAATCGTGACTTCCAATCCTTATATCCAGTATCGAATCGTGAACGAACAATATGGATTCTGTGCTTCTGGATATAGAATTCCTTATCTGAAAGAAAAAAGCTGTTAAAAACGTCAGATATCGTGTATAATAATTTGTATGAAATCTGATAATTTTCGGAGGGTTTGTGATACACCACTATGTGTATTCCTCTGTTGAAGCTTGGTTTTAGGTAAGAAAGGGGTTCATGCATGAGAATAACATTTATTGGGGCAACACATGAGGTAACGGGTAGTTGTTTTCTGGTGGAAGCTGCTGGGAAAAAGTTTTTAGTTGATTATGGCATGGAACAGGGACCGAATATTTATGAAAATGTAGAGATTCCTGTTAATCCGGGTGATTTGGATTTTGTGTTGCTGACACATGCACACATCGATCATTCCGGTAATCTGCCGAAGTTGTATAAAAATGGTTTTTCAGGTCCTATCTATGCCACAGAAGCTACTTGCGATTTGTGTGACATTATGCTGCGTGACAGCGCTCACATTCAGATGTTCGAGGCAGAATGGCGTAACCGGAAAGGTCGTCGTGCCGGAAAGGAAGATTATATACCGGCATATACCATGGAAGATGCAATGGGAGTGATTCGCAATTTTGTCCGGTGTGATTATGATAAGGAAATTCACTTAGCTGAAGGAATTATGGTGCGGTTTGTGGATGCCGGACATTTGCTTGGCTCTTCCAGTATTGAAATTTGGATGACGGAGGATGGGAAGCAGGAGAAAATTGTATTTTCCGGTGATATTGGAAATGTGGATCAACCGCTGATCAAAGACCCAACCTACTTATCCCAGGCTGATTATGTGGTTATGGAATCTACTTATGGTGACAGGAGTCATGGGGAGCGGCCAGATTATGTGAAAGCTCTGGCGGAAGTAATTCAGAACACCTTTGACCGGGGAGGAAATGTGGTGATTCCTTCCTTTGCAGTGGGACGTACCCAGGAAATGTTATACTTTATTCGTCAGATTAAAGCTGACAAGATGATTCATGGTCATGACAATTTTCTTGTGTATGTGGACAGCCCGTTGGCAAATGAGGCTACCACAATTTTTGGAAAGCACAGGTATGACTGTTATGATGAGGAAGCAGAGGAATTGATTGCAAAGGGAATAAACCCCATTGGCTTTACCGGGTTAAAGATTTCCATTACCAGCGAAGATTCCAAATTGATCAATGCAGATGATGAACCCAAAGTTATTATCTCTGCCAGTGGTATGTGTGATGCAGGGCGCATTAAGCATCATTTGAAACACAATCTGTGGCGGAAGGAAAGTACGATTTTATTTGTTGGATATCAGGCAGTGGGAACCCTTGGCAGGGCATTGGTAGAGGGAGCCGGCACGGTTAAGCTGTTCGGAGAAGAAATTAATGTGGCTGCGGAGATACGTCAGCTTCCTGGAATCAGCGGTCATGCAGATAATGAAGGGTTGATGCGATGGGCTGCCGCTTTGAGAGAAGGCAAGCCGAAGAAGGTTTTCGTGGTTCACGGAGAAGACAAAGTTACGGAAGCGTTTGCGGGCAGACTTCAGGAGGAGTTGGGCTATGATACGATGGCTCCATTCAGCGGAACGGTTTATGATCTGGCAGAAAATGTGTGTGTGGAGGAAGCAAGGGGAGTGCTGATACCGAAAAAGACACCGATTACAGCCAAGTCAGCTAAGGCGGCAACTGTATTTGATCGTCTTTTGGCTGCTGGTTACCGTCTGATGGAAGTGATCCGCCACAACGAGGGCGGAGCCAACAAAGATTTGGATAAATTTGCCAAAGAGATTAATAATCTATGTGAGAAGTGGAATCGTTAAATATAGAGAGTAAGTAAAGCGTACACATTGTAGCAAGTATGCCAAAGCGTACTTGAATTTAAAGTATTTAAAAAAGAAAGTAAAGATTCTGTCTCTTATACACATCTCCGAGCCCACGAGACTACGCTGCATCGG
>CAMQZX010000326.1 GCA_947039785.1 uncultured Lachnospiraceae bacterium
AATCTATATCATAAAGTAAATCATCAGGAGTGAATTCTGGTACCGGTTTTGCCCATAATGCCGTCTTTGGCTTTTTCCAGGAGCGTGATCATGGCGGTACGACCTGGTTTGGAGTCGGCGAAATCCATTGCAGCCTGAACCTTGGGAAGCATAGAGCCTGGGGCAAATTGTCCCTCATTCACGTATTTCTGAGCTTCCTCAACGGTCATCTCATCCAGCCATTTTTCATTCTCTTTGCCGAAGTTAATGGCGACTTTTTCTACGGCAGTCAGAATAATCAGCATGTCAGCATCCAGATCTTTGGCCAGGAGGCAACTGGCAAAGTCCTTATCAATGACAGCGGAAGCGCCTTTTAAGTGATTTTCCTGCATAGTGACTGGAATTCCGCCCCCGCCGCAGGTGATTACGATTTTACCGGCATCCACCAGAGAGCTGATGGCATCTAATTCTACAATTTCCACAGGTTTTGGTGAGGCTACCACGCGGCGATATCCACGGCCTGCGTCTTCTTTCATAATGTGACCATAGGCAGTTGCCTGACGGTCTGCTTCTTCTTTTGTGAGAAAACGTCCGATAGGTTTGGAAGGATTCTGGAATGCAGGATCCTTCTCCTCCACACGAACCTGAGTCACTACAGTTACCACAGGAGTTCTCACAAATCCCCTGTTTCTCAATTCCTCTCTCAGGGCATTCTGCAGGTCATAACCAATGTAAGCCTGACTCATTGCCACACAGACAGAGAGGGGAGTATTGGGCTGACTGGAATCTTCCCTGCTGAGCGCGGACATGGCGTTGTTGATCATACCTACCTGTGGTCCATTGCCATGAACCACCACAACCTGGTGACCATCTTCAATCAGGTCGCACAAGGCCTGAGCTGTAATTTTTACAGCAGCCATCTGTTCAGGAAGAGTATCACCCAAAGCATTTCCACCCAAAGCGATGACAATTCTTTTTCTTGTAAACATAGTTTCCTCCCATTAATCTGTCTAAAATCTATAACTGTCCGTAATCTCATTGTTTTAACTTATCAAGGAAGCCCCCTATTTCTATGCCGCAGAGGTAGAAGCAATGGATAAGGAGGACTTGCTGCGATTTATATAAAAACACCCCATAAGAGATTCGTTTCGAATAGTTATGTGAAAACCTTCCCCACATAAATCAATAGTAGATTAAAAATTTGTTTGTTTCTTATTTTAAGATTCGCGGTGTGTTTCTTACTTCCAGTTTTTTCAGGATATCAGCAGGATTTTCGAATTTCTCCAGCATGATCATAGCAGCGATGATATATGGCTTGAAACTGGCTTCTTTATACAGAGGTGTTCTGTAACGGTCGAATACGGAAGCATCTACTTCCCCCTCCTCGCAGCTTACGCCTGTGATATCTGCCGGCAGACAGTGCAGGTACAGAGCTTTGCCGTTTTTTGTTGTGGCCATTAATTCTTCAGTACAAGCCCAGTCTTTATGTTCAGCGTTCTGAGCCAGAAGCTCCTTTTCCAGCTTGTTGATGCCGTCAAAGTCACCTTCTCCGTAAAGGTTGGTACGTTTCTCCATAGCTGCGAATGGTGCCCAGCTCTTTGGATATACAATATCAGCATCTTTGAATGCTTCTGCCATGCTGTTTACCTTGGTGAAGGAACCGCCGGATTTCTCAGCATTTTTCTTGGCAATTTCTTCAACTTCCGGCATTACGTCATATCCTTCCGGATGAGCCAGAACAACGTCCATACCGAAACGTGTCATCAGGCCGATTACACCCTGAGGAACAGATAATGGTTTTCCGTAGGAAGGAGAGTAGGCCCATGTCATAGCCAATTTTTTGCCCTTTAAGTTCTCTACGCCGCCAAATTCATGGATGATGTGAAGCATATCTGCCATAGCCTGAGTAGGATGGTCGATATCACACTGTAAGTTTACTAATGTAGGTCTCTGCTCTAAGATTCCGTCCTCGTGGCCCTGTTTTACAGCGTTAGAAACTTCCTGCATGTAAGTGTGGCCTTTGCCGATGTACATGTCATCACGGATGCCGATGATGTCAGCCATGAAAGAAATCATGTTGGCTGTCTCACGAACGGTCTCACCGTGAGCAACCTGTGATTTTCCTTCATCCAGATCCTGAACTTCCAGTCCAAGTAAGTTGCAGGCAGAAGCGAAAGAGAAGCGGGTTCTTGTGGAGTTATCACGGAACAGAGAGATTCCAAGTCCGCTCTCAAACACCTTTGTGGAGATGTTGTTTTCTCTCATATAACGCAGAGCATCTGCCAATGTGAAGACAGCTTCCAGCTCTTCATCTGTCTTATCCCATGTGAGGAAGAAATCGTTGTTGTACATCTCCTTGAAGTTTAATGAATTTAATTTATCGATATAATCCTGTAACGTTTTCATAAATGTATTCTCCTTTTTATTTTTGATATTTCTTAATTGATATGATTGATTCATGAACGGCCATATTAGGTCCGATTTTATGGAATTTTACTGTTCCACATATAATTTCGGAAGAGCAGCGTATACAGCAGCACAGGTAACCAGATCCTGTTTCCATGTTTTCTCATTTGGCGCATGAGCCTGAGCTTCCGCACCAGGTCCGAATCCGATGCAGGGAATTCCGTTACGTCCCATGATGGAAACACCGTTGGTGGAGAAGGTCCACTTGTCTGTCAGAGGTCTGGACTGTCTCATCTCCAGAGTTTCAGCAGCACCGATTCTCTTGTCTCCGAACATGCCTTTGTAAGATGCTTCCAAAGCTTTTGTGATCTTGTGGTTTTCCGGAATTACCCATGTGGGGAAGTAACATTCAATCTCATATACCAGGTTGGTGTAAGAGGGACGGTCATAGTGGTACATGGATACGGTTACGTCATCGCCGTATTTCTGTACGCTTGGCAGAGCGCGAATCTCATCCAGACAGCTTTCCCAGGTTTCGCCTGCTGTCATACGGCGGTCCAGAGAAACAGAGCAGGAGTCTGCAACTGCACAGCGGCTTGGAGAAGTATAGAAAATCTCCGAAACAGTAACAGTACCGCGTCCTAAGAAGTTGGCTTCTTTCCAGTCCGGATTGTATTTCTCATCCAGCATTTTTACAAGTCCTTTGATCTCAGTCTCGTCTGCTGCATCGTTTTCATTCAGAGAGCGTACATCCTGCAGAATGTCAGCCATTTTGTAAATTGCGTTGTCGCCGCGTTCAGGAGCAGAACCGTGGCAGGAAACGCCTTTGACATCCACACGGATTTCCATACGTCCTCTGTGTCCGCGGTAGATTCCGCCGTCAGTCGGCTCTGTGGATACAACAAATTCCGGACGAACCTTATCTTCGTTAATGATGTACTGCCAGCAAAGACCGTCACAGTCTTCTTCCTGTACAGAGCCTACCACCATGATTTTGCAGTCTTCTGGAATCAGATCCAGATCTTTCATGATTTTCGCACCATATACGGAAGATACGATACCGCCGCACTGGTCAGAAGTACCGCGTCCGCCGATTTCTGTGTCTGTCTCATAGCCTTCGTATGGATCGAAGTTCCAGTTTTCAATGTTTCCAATACCTACGGTGTCAATATGCGCATCGAAAGCGATGATGCGGCTTCCGGTTCCCATATATCCGATGACGTTACCCTGTGGGTCGATCTGTACTTCATCAAATCCTACTTTTTTCATCTCAGCAGCGATGGTGTCGATATGTTCTTTCTCGCCGCAGCTTTCTCCTGGATTTTTCACGATTGCTCTTAAAAATGCAGTCATTTCTTTTTCATAATTCTGCGCAGCTTCTTTGATTTTGTTGAATTCCATGATAATTTCCTCCTTGAAATGATAAATGTTTACTTAATTAACAGGTGATGTATTCTATATGAT
>CAMQZX010000327.1 GCA_947039785.1 uncultured Lachnospiraceae bacterium
TGTTAATATCTAATTTATCAAATTAATTCAAATCACACATAGCATATCGTTTCACACACTATGTGACTTCTACAGAAAGGGAATAGGATTCGATACTTTATTTACACTTTTTAAAAGAAATAGAAAAGGTCCGCTGGACCTTTCCTATTTCTTTTAATTCTTTGAAGTATCAAATCTTTTTTAAACTTTCACTTATCCACGATATCCGTCGGGATTCATGGACTGCCAGCGATAGGAATCCTCACACATCTCCTCAATTCCTCTCTCAGCCACCCAGCCAAGCTCATTTTTCGCCTTGGAAGCGTCTGCATAGCAGGTAGGGATATCTCCGGGGCGGCGGGCTTTAATCTCGTACGGCAGAGTCTTTCCGCAGGCTTTTTCATAGGCATGCAAAACATCCAGTACGCTGTATCCGTTGCCGGTTCCCAGATTATAGATTTCCACTCCATCTACAGATGCCAGCTTCTCAATGGCTTTTACATGTCCTACAGCCAGATCTACTACGTGAATATAATCTCTCACGCCAGTTCCATCTGGTGTCGGATAATCGTTTCCGAATACGCCCAGCTTCTCCAATTTGCCCACTGCTACCTGTGCAATATATGGTACCAGGTTGTTGGGGATTCCTTTGGGATCTTCTCCAATCAGACCTGATTTGTGAGCACCAATGGGGTTAAAATAACGAAGTAAGATTACTCTCCATTCCGAATCCCCCACATGCAAATCTGTAAGAATCTGCTCTAACATTCCCTTTGTCTGTCCATACGGGTTTGTAATCTGTCCCTTAGGGCATTCTTCTGTAATTGGAACAAAGGCGGGATCTCCGTATACAGTGGCAGAAGAGCTGAATACAATCTTTTTGCATCCGTGATTTCTCATCACATCACAGAGAATCAGCGTTCCTGTAATATTGTTGTGGTAGTATTCCAGAGGCTTGCTCACAGACTCACCCACAGCCTTCAATCCTGCAAAATGAATGACAGAATCAATGGCCTCATTTTCAAATACCTTTTCGATGTCTTCCCTATTCAGCAAATCACCCTGGTAGAATTTTACTGACTTTCCGGTAATCTGCTCCACACGCTCCAGTGCTTTTTCGCTGGAATTGTACAGATTATCAATTACAACTACTTCATACCCTGCATTCAACAGTTCCACACATGTGTGGCTTCCTATATATCCTGCTCCTCCGGTAACTAAAATTGCCATAATCTTACCTCCATTTGTTTTTTAAGGCAGAGAAATAAATCTCTGCCTTATTATATTACTCCACTATTTTACTACTATCTGTATTTGTTTACAATAGCACGCATCTGCTCCATTTTTTCACTCATATCTGCCACCAGCTTAAACTGAGTTCTGCATCGGTCCAGATTGTGCTTTGGTCTGTGAATCTTGAAGTAACTATCACCTTCCAGATAATCGGTCAGGAAGCGCATTCCGCACTCGTAAGTCATAACGATGGCACCTGTAGCCAGATGATCCAATTCTGCATCGGTCAGTCTGCCATCACAGCCCTGTATAAAGCCTTTGGCATATAGTTCAAATAGCTCCATATCGCAGGATACTTTGGAAAGGTCTGTCTCATCTTCTGCCGCTGTACTGGCCCCAAACCGTATGGAATCCCCGAAATCATTCACTGCCAATCCAGGCATAACCGTATCCAGATCAATAACGCAAAGACCCTCATGGGTAGTATCGTCAATCATGATATTGTTCAGTTTCGTATCATTGTGCGTAACACGAAGAGGCAGTTTTTTGGATTCCAATTGATCCTGAAGTACATGAGCCAGATTGCTGTGCGCCTCCACGAAAGCAATCTCTTCCTGCACTTCACAGACTCTGCCGCAGATGTCATTTTTCACAGCACGCTGAAACTTCTCATACCGATCTGCTGTATTGTGGAAATTGGGAATTGTCTCATGAAGCGTATCTGCCGGGTATTCCGCCAAAAGCTGCTGAAACCTTCCAAATGCCACAGCACTCTGATAGAAGTCTTCCCGATTTTCCACCTGATCATAGCTGGTAGCATGTTCAATGAACTTATATGCCCTCCAATATTCACCTGTCTTATCCACATAATAACTGTCGCCGCTGACAGAAGGAATAACGTTTAAAGTTTCCCTTTCCGGGTCTCCGCCGTTTTCGATAATTTTCTTCTTCAACCAGGAGGTGACACCCATAATGTTTTCCATTAATTCTTCCGGTTTCTGAAAGACGCCTTTGTTCATACGCTGCAAAATGTATTTTCTCTCTGCACCGCCGTCACAATACGTCAGAAGAAACGTATCATTAATATGCCCGTTTCCATAGGAGGCGCTGCTTACCAGTTCTCCCGAAAACCGGAAATTCATGATTATTTCTTTCTTCTTATCCGATAAAACGTCCACTATACTTCCTCCCACAAATGCAAAGGATAAATTCCCTTATCCTTCATATTTTTGATTGCTGCTGTTACAACTGCCTTGTCTTCCTTATAAGTAACGCCGTACCATTTATCCTCTGATTTCAGAACCTCCACAGTGGCTTTCTCTTCATCCAGAAGTTCACCTACCACAGAGGGCAGGAAATATTCACATTTCAGGGGATTGGTTTCCAGATTCTTCTCAAGGAATACCGGAAAACGATCTCTTAACTCTTTTAAAATGCTGTTGGAAAATCCCCACATATTCATAGATACCACACTGTCTACAGAAATATCAGTCCAGGTAGTACCATCGTCTTCTGTGTAAACGGCACCGTCACCCTTTTTCTCAATATGAGTTCTCTCGCAGATATCTGTCAGGTATCCCTGTTCATCTGTAGAACACACACCTCTTGCCACATGTCCATTCTCTGTCAGCGTATTTCCTAAGATATATCCAACCATACAATAGCGATATTTGTCATCGTCCTCATGATTTGCCAGATAATTATAAATCACCTGAAATGCATGAGCTCCATAGTAGTCATCTGCATTGATCACAGCAAAAGGTCCGCCAATTTCATCGATACAGCTTAAAATCGCATGACCTGTTCCAAAAGGCTTCACTCTGTCCTCCGGTACTGCAAATCCTTCCGGCAAATTGGAAAGCTCCTGGAATACATAAGCAACTTCCACCTGCTGGCTGATTCGATTTCCAATGGCAGTTTTGAAATCTTCTTCATTTTCCTTCTTGATAATGAAGACCACCTTCTCAAATCCGGCTTTTGCCGCATCATAGATGGAGAAATCCATAATAATATCGCCCTGGTCATCCACCGGGTCAATCTGCTTCAATCCTCCATAACGGCTTCCCATACCTGCTGCCATGATCACTAACACTGGTTTTTTCATAATTATCGTCCTCCTGATTCTGATTTCAATCTTATCGTGCCAGACAACTGCCTGTTATCCCTTGATACCTCCGGTAACGCCGCCGATGATCTTCTCGGACAGGAAGATATAGAGAATAAAGGTAGGCAAAAATACAATTACAACCGCCGCAAACATTCCAGCCCAGTCACCTGTATACTTCATAGAGTTTATCATACCATACAGTCCCACCGCAACAGGTTTCAGCCGGTCTGAGTTGGCGAAAATCAATGAAAGGAAGTATTCATTCCAGATATTGATGAAATTGAAAATTGTGACAGTAACAATACCGGACTGAGCCATTGGAAGCATAATCTTCCAGAAGGTTTTTGCAGGAGGACAACCGTCGATGGCAGCCGCTTCCTCATAAGTCCTGGAAATGTTGCTGAAAAACGTCAGCAGGAATATGGTAGTGTAAGGTACGTTAATACCTATGTACAAAATAATCAGTGTAATTCTGTTAAAGAA
>CAMQZX010000328.1 GCA_947039785.1 uncultured Lachnospiraceae bacterium
GTACTGGAACATACATATTATATTGAGAAAGGACCTTTTCTGAACCTATGTCGGGTGTTTTCTAAATTCTATGAAAGGAGGTCAAGGATACGGAACGTATATCACACAAGCAACAGAACAAAAAAAGAAAGTCTGCGTTGAAACAAGAACTAAAAGATTTTGATCAACAAGGAGTGGAGCTTTGGCTGGATGGGAACATAAGCAGTCCAAAGAAAATTGTGAAAGCATGCAGACTGGCAGAAGAAGGCTCATATATGAGAGACTATGTGGCCAATGAGAAAGGGGCGATTTGTGAAATTCGGTTTGATCTGGTAAAAATAAAATAAGATCATACGGCGCTTCGGCAGAAGACATCGAAAAGTTTTGGAAGTTTTCTTATGTCATGTATAACCCTTTGCGCGAAGCGCCGGTTTTCCAACATACTGTGAACTTTATCTGGAATCCTTTGTTATACTAGGCAGGGAATGTATACAGATGGATGCCTTCTTTATTCCTGCTTGCAATAGAAATAGTTACTGTTCACTCCGTTCCCAGCAACACGCTGCGCGATGCACAGAAATGATGCATATTGCATCATTTCGCGCTGCATGTCTCGGGCTTTTGGTGCCATCAGCCCCAAAACGCCTCGCGGGACAGTGGTGCATGAACAGTAACTAGAAATATCTTAAAAAAAAGTAAAAAGTCGAATTTAGTCATCGGTCACACATATTTTATGGTATAATAACCACGGAATACATACAGGAGGATAAAGCGATGAAACAAAGGAAAATGCCCATATTAATTGTTTTGATACTGATCTTTCTGGTAGGTGTGGTTGGTATGATTGTACATATGATTCAGAAATATACTCCTACCGATGACCGGATGGACACTTACGCCTACTATTCAGTGAGCGAAGACTCAGAGCTGCCTCTGATTTTTGGAACCAAAATTCTGGAAGATAGGGGAAGCCTCATTGATGGTGAAATTTACCTGCCTCAGAATGTGGTTGCTGATTATCTGAACAAAAGATTTTATTGGGATAGTAACGAGAAACTGTTAATTTATACGACTCCTACGGAGAGATATATCGTAGAACCGGAATCCAATGCATATAAGATAGGTGTTAAGGACGGAGAAGAAGAATATATCATCTGCAAAGAACGGGGAGAGGGCGTGCTGGTCAATGTGAAGTTCGTGCAGAAATTCACAGATATGGATTACAAGCTCTGGGAAGAACCCAATCGGCTGGTGGTTCAATATCAGTGGAAAGACATCTCAGTGGTAGAGGTAAAGGAAGATCAGGCAGCGGTTCGCTATCAGGGAGGAATCAAAAGTGAGATTCTCACCAATGTGGAAGCGGGAAGCAAGCTGCGTCTGATTGAAGAACTTGATGATTGGGATCAAGTTGTCACAGAGGATGGATTTGTGGGGTATATTAAGAAAGACGAGCTGGCAGGAGCAGCTTCTGTGATTACCATGGACAGAGAGTTTCAGGAGCCGGAATATACCAGTCTGTCCAGAGATTTTAAGATTAATCTGGCATGGCATCAGGTGACTTCGGAGGCAGCCAACGATACTCTGGAAGAGACACTGGCAGGAACCAAGGGAATAAATGTGATTTCTCCCACATGGTTTTCCATATCGGATAACAGGGGAAACCTGACAAATTATGCCACAGAAAGTTATGTGACCAAAGTCCATAGCATGGGACTGGAAGTCTGGGGACTGGTAGATAATTTCAGTGAAAATGTGAATACCTACGAAGTGTTATCACATACGCAGACCAGAACCAGGATGGAAGAGAACATTGTGAATCAGGCAGTGCGATTCAGTCTGGATGGGGTGAATATTGATTTTGAATCCCTGGCGGAAGAGACAGGCCCTCATTTTGTACAGTTTCTCAGAGAAATGTCCATTTTGTGCCGTGCTAACAATCTGGTACTGTCTGTAGACAATCCAGTACCGGAAGGATTCACCAGTCACTATGACAGAGCTGCTCAGGGGGAAGTGGTGGATTATGTAATCATTATGGGATATGATGAACATTATCAGGGTTCTGAGGAGGCTGGCTCAGTGGCTTCTCTTGCCTGGGTGGAGGAAGGAATCAAAAATACCCTGTCGGAAGTTTCAGCCGATAAAGTGATCAACGGTATTCCATTTTATACTCGAATTTGGAAGACCTCTGCCGGAATTGTGACCAGCGAAGCGGTGGGAATGGACACGGCAGATGAATTCGTAAAGAAAAACAAGGTAGAGACTTACTGGAATGAGGATTACCAACAGAACTATGGGGAGTATCAGGATGGTAATGACTTATACCAGATCTGGCTGGAGGACGAGGATTCCATTGCAGCAAAGATGAAACTAATCAAAAAATATGAGTTGGCAGGAGTGGCAGAATGGAAGCTGGGCTTTGAGCGTTCCGGCATTTGGGATGTCATCGCAGCTGGACTGAAATGAGACCAATAGAAAGAGGATGTAAATATGACCAGAGAGGACCAAGAGAAGTTAGAAAAGGTAGAGAACCTTTTAAATCAATTACAAAAGGAGTTTACCAATACGTGTCGAGAGATTTATGAAATTTTAGATTCTATGAATGCCAAGCCGGAGTTGGAGCTGGCATGGGACAATGGCGATGAGGATGAAGTAGATGACGATCTGATGTCTCATATGGAAGAAATCTTCGGCGAGGATGAGGATGAATAAATAAGATTCCCCAGGCATAGTAATGTAGAGAGTATGCCTGGGGGTTTTTATTGTGAAAAAATGGAATTTGGGGAAACGTGGATTTGAATTGGGAATGGGGATTTTGCTGCTGGCAGGGGTGTTTGTACTGTCAAAGGAAGTGGTAAGCGTGTTAAACACGAAGAATGGGGATGCCAGAGTGGTACTGGTGGATCCAGGGCACGGCGGGGATGATCCGGGAATGGTGGGAATTGATGAATTGGAGGAGAAGGATATTAACCTGGAGATTTCTTTGAAGCTAAAGACTTGTCTGGAAGAAGCAGGATACCAGGTGGTGATGACAAGAGAAGAAGATAAGGGGTTGTATGATGAGGGGATTTCCAATAAGAAAGTGCAGGATCTTCAGCGAAGATGCGATATGATAGAAGAGTATGAGCCGTGTGTCACCATCAGCATTCATCAAAATAGCTATTCTGATTCATCTGTGAAAGGACCTCAGGTATTTTTTTATACAGATTCTGAACAGGGAGAGAAACTGGCTGTGAATATTCAGGAGCAATTAAATACTGATCTGGAAGTAGAGCGGCCGAGAAGCGCTAAAGGAAACACCAGCTACTATTTATTGAAGAAAAGCAAAGGTATTTTAAATATTGTGGAGTGCGGATTTTTGACCAATCCTGATGAAGCAGGGAAATTGATCACAGAAGAATACCAGCAAAAAGTAGCACAGGCAATCTGCCAGGGAGTAGAGATTTACATGGATGATGTAGAGCGATAGTGCAAGAGGCATAGAATGCTGGCATCCCATGAGGATATATGCTGTTCTATCGGAAAAAGATTGTGGAAAAAAATGAAAAAAATTACAAAATCATGTTGACAACTGAAATTTAGAGTGGTATTATGATTGAGCTGTCGATGAGAACAGCAAAATATTTTCCAACAGAGGAAAATAAAAGAAATTGAAAAAGTTGTTGACAAAGAGTCGGAACTGTGATAGAGTAAAGAAGTTGCGACTCGGAAGAAAAGCAACTGAGAAAGTTACTTTTGAAAACGGTAAGTTAAAAAAGTAAAAAAATTCAAAAAAGTTCTTGACAAGCGAAAAACGACATGATAGAATGTTAAAGCTGTCGATG
>CAMQZX010000329.1 GCA_947039785.1 uncultured Lachnospiraceae bacterium
CGATGCAGCGTAGTCTCGTGGGCTCGGAGATGTGTATAAGAGACAGTATCTGGATTAAATTCTCTGGAATCCGGGCCAGAAATCTGATTAATGCAGCTGGGTTTTCCCATGATCAGCCGGTATTCAGGCCGGATGATCCCAAAGACAGAGAACTCCTCAGAAAAGAATTGTTGACATTGGTGAAAGACAATGAAGTAAATTCACTGGGTGCCGTAGGGCATATGTATCTGTTTATGGATCGCTTGATCCAGACTTCCAGTTCGGGAGGTCAGATTCAGGAGGAGAAAAACAACGAACATGAACGTTATGTTCAAAAAGCTGTAACTTACATTGAAGAAAATTATGCAAAGGATATTTCCGTAGAAGAGCTTGCGAGAAAATGCTGGCTGGAGCGTAGTTACTTCGGCAAGGTGTTCAAGTCTGTGGTGGGACAGTCTCCGCAGAAATATTTGATGGATTATCGCATGAAAAAGGCTGCGGAGGCTTTGATTGCCAGCAGTCAGACAGTGGGAGAAATCGGAGAGTCAGTGGGATATTCCAATCCTCTGCATTTTTCCCGTGCTTTTAAAAGCGTGTATGGGATATCGCCCCGGGAGTATCGTCAGCGCAAACATATAGAGATGCAATTAAGGAGAGTTTGTAATGGAAAGTAATAAAAAAACATGGTGGAAAGAAAGTGTTGTATATCAGATTTATCCAAGAAGCTTCTGCGACAGCGATGGAGATGGAATCGGTGATCTCAATGGAATTACAGAGAAGCTGGAGTATTTAAAGGAGCTGGGAATTGATGTGATCTGGCTGTCTCCTGTATATCAGTCTCCAAACGATGACAACGGTTATGACATCAGCGATTATCAGGCCATCATGAAAGAGTTTGGAACCATGGAAGACTATGACTGTATGCTTCAGAAGGCCCATGACCTGGGAATAAAGATTATGATGGATCTGGTGGTAAATCACACTTCTGATGAACATGCCTGGTTTGTGGAGAGCAGAAAATCCAAAGATAATCCATACAGGGATTATTATATCTGGAGAGAGGGAAAGGAAGGCAAAGAGCCAAACAACTGGGGTTCTTGTTTTGGAGGCTCTGCCTGGAAATACGATGAGAAAACAGATATGTATTTTCTTCATCTTTTTTCACAAAAGCAGCCTGATTTGAATTGGGACAATCCCAAAGTACGCCAGGAAGTGTTTGATATGATGAACTGGTGGTGCGAGAAGGGAATCGACGGCTTCCGAATGGATGTGATCAGCCTGATTTCCAAGGTAGCAGAATTACCTGATGGAGAAGTGGGAAAAAGCGGTTATGGTGATTACAGCCCATATGCGGCAAACGGCCCTCATGTCCACGAATATCTTCAGGAAATGAATGAGAAGGTACTGTCCAAATATGATTTGATTACTGTGGGTGAGTGTTCTGGTGTCACTGTGGAGGAAGCAAAGAAATACGCGTCCTCTGCGGGAAAAGAGCTGAATATGGTATTTCAGTTTGAGCATATGGACTTGGATGGCGGCGAGAGCTTTAAGTGGAATCACCGCAAAATCAGGCTGACTGAGTTAAAAGAAGTCATGTCTAAATGGCAGACACAGCTTCAGGACAAAGCCTGGAACAGCCTTTACTGGTGCAATCATGATCAGCCCAGAATCGTCTCACGACTGGGAAATGACAGTGAAAGGTATCGTGAATTATCTGCAAAAATGCTGGGAACCTGTCTTCATATGATGCAGGGAACTCCTTATGTTTATCAGGGAGAGGAATTGGGAATGACCAACTATCCATTCGCTTCTCCAAAGGATTTCAGAGATATTGAGAGCATCAATGCTTATCAGGAACTTACGGAGAAGGGAATTGTAGAACCTGAGGAAATGTTTGATTTTGTCAGCTACAAGAGCCGTGACAATTCCAGAACTCCCATGCAGTGGGATGACAGCGCAAATGGCGGATTTACCACAGGAACCCCGTGGATTTCTGTAAATCCAAACTATAAGACCATCAATGCCAAAGAACAGATGCAGAGAGAGGATTCTGTATTCCATTACTATAAAAAACTGATCTCTTTGCGCAAATCTCATGAGATCATTGTGTATGGTACTTATGAGCTGCTTTTGCCGGAGGATGAGAAGCTGTATGCATACACACGTTCTCTGGATAATGAGAAGCTTTTGGTAGTCTGCAATTTTTCCGATGAGGAACTGAAATATGAGCTTCCAGCGGAGTTTTGCGGTGCAGACATCCAGATTCTGATTGCAAATTATCAGAGAGAACAAATGGAAAAGAATATGATACTTCGTCCTTATGAGGCTGTGGTTTGCCTGAAGGCTCAGTAATCAACACGTTCTCTTTTTTCATTTTAATAAGCTGCCCTAAAATGTGATTGAGTGGTATACACTTAAAATCACGCTCTAGGGCAGCTTTTAGATTACTGCAAAAGATAATTGTTTGGCAGGTCATATTATAGGAAAGTCAATTCTCCTGTGTTATGGGTGTTGTATCCGGTAAAATGTTTCAGAGAGCTGATAAACTGGCTGGATGCCACAATCTGCTGCATTTCCCGAAAGGCCTGATGCTTCATATAGGAAGAGCGGAATACGAGAACCATATTGGCAGCAGTCAGAGGGATGCAGTCGAGCTGAGGATAAGCATCCAGTTGAGCCATATCTCCGATTCCCACATCTGCCTTGCCGGATAAAACGGCATTGGCGGTGGAGAGGTGGGAAAGGGACTCTGCTCCATATCCGTTGACGGAGGCAGGAGAAATCTCTGAGCTTTTTAAAAATTCATCCAGTAAAATTCGGCATTCATTTCCCTTTTCTCTGTTCATAATCCGTACGTCCGGACGGCAGAAATCGCGCAGAGAAGAAATATGTTTGGGATTTCCTTTTCTCACATAGAGACTGAGCTGGATGTCACATAGAGACAAAATGACTACAGGGACACCGGGAAGCAGGCCGGTGATGGAGGTAAGATCTACCGCTCCCTCCTTTTTGTAGGGAAGGCTGATCAGTGCCAGGTGGGCTTTTTCGAAGTACAGGGAGTACAGGCTGTTGTAACTGCTCATGTAAGAGTGGAGCATGGGCAGACAGCCGGGACGCCCTGACATATGGCTTCGCAGCATTTCAATCATGGTGGATTCCTGGCTGCTGATGATCAGCCCATTGTCATTGAGTAGATAGTCCATTTGTAAAATGGCAGAATCGGCAGTGTTGCGCACATTTTCGGAGTAATGAATCGGAACGGAAGGATTGCTTTTACCGCTGCTTATGATTCCCAGATAGGTATCCAGTTGCTGTTGACTGATTCGAAATTGTTTTCCAACTTTTGTGGCCTGTAATTCGCCTCGTTTGATTAATTCGTAAACGGTGGTTTTTTTGATTTTCAGTTGCTGGGCTATTTCCTGGGCAGTATAAATTTTTTCCATGGTATCCTCACTTTTTGGTTTCGTTCATTTTAGTTTTTTTGCTATCTCAAATTTATTGCTGTAATTTGAAAAAAATGGTGAAATTCATTGTCTGTTTTTATGATAACGCGGTTTAGTACTGTTTGTCAATGGAACTATTCATAGAAACTATGAGTTTTGAATATTTTTGATGCCTAATATTTGATTGACAACGATGATTAACTTTATTATCTGTCTCTTATACACATCTCCGAGCCCACGAGACTACGCTGCATATGGTTT
>CAMQZX010000330.1 GCA_947039785.1 uncultured Lachnospiraceae bacterium
CCCGCTGCAGCGTAGTCTCGTGGGCTCGGAGATGTGTATAAGAGACAGGGGGGAGAAGGTGACGCTGGAAATGAATATCCATGGAAAAATCGTGACCAAAACCTTTACCCTCTGCGGGTTCTGGGAGGGCAGTGAGGTGGCTGGCGCTCAGGAGGTTGCCGTTTCCAAAGTCTATTGTAATCAGGTGGCACCTCTGGAAACCAGATATTACTATGAGAAAAAAGGAACAGATGTCAATGACTATTCCGGTTACATGAATCCTTCCTTTAATTTCTTCAATAGCTGGGACATTGAGACGAAGATGGAAAAGCTGTGTGAACGTTGCGGCTTCGATACGGCTAAGGTAAATTACGGAGTCAACTGGGTTTATGGACTTTCCTCAGTGGACGGCGGGACGATTTTTCTGATTGCAGTGGTGTTGCTGGTGATTTTGCTGTCCGGCTATCTGATCATTTACAATATTTTTTATCTGAATGTCTACAGCGATATCCGCTTTTACGGCTTGCTAAAAACCATTGGAACCACAGGCAGACAGCTTCGGAGGATTGTCTATCGACAGGCATGGTACTTATGCCTGGTGGGAATCCCCATCGGTCTTGTGGTAGGATGGTTCATTGGACGCGTGCTGACCCCGGTCATCGTAAGTATTCTGGTGCTGGGCGATACCAAATATACAGTAAGCCCCTGGCTGTTTTTCGGCGCGGCTGTCTTTGCATGGCTGACAGTCTTTATCAGCTGTGTCAGACCGTGTAAGATTGCCTCTAAAGTATCTCCTGTGGAGGCGGTAAAATACACAGGAAATCAGAACAAAAGCCGCCGGGCTTGGAGAAAGGTCAGAAGAAGACACAACCAGGAAAACAATCAGGAGGTGTTCAAAAAGGCTGCCAAAGCAACAGACAAGATGCCTGTCCAGAGGAAGAGTAATTCTCTGTTTCACATGGCGGCGGCAAATCTGAAGAGAAACCCCAGAAAGGCAGTTCTAGTGGTGTGTTCCTGTGCCCTCAGTATGATTATCTTAAACAGCACATACACCATCGTGACAAGCTTTGACATGGACAAATTCCTGAGGAATTCCATCTGCACAGATTTTTCGGTGACGGATGCCACCATTGGAACCTTTACCGGAAGGGCGAGTGTGTATGACGGCGTTACAGAAGAGTTCCAGAAGGAATTAGAACAGCAAAAAGGCATCACGGATGTGGGAAATGTCTATCTCTATCCGTCCTATCATCAGGCAAATTCCAAGGAGTGGGAGAGAATCGAGAGTATTTTGGATGCACCTCAGTTTGCAGACTTTTTCGCAGAGCCTATGTTGGAAGAATCCCTGAATCTTATCAGGCAGGAGAAGAAGCTGGACCTGCAGATTTACGCAGTGGATGAATTTGCCTCCCGGTTTTTGCAGATTTACGACGGTGAATTTGACTGGGAGAAGTTTAACAGCGGAGAGTATATTCTGGTCAATGGCTTTGACGGTGATTCGGATGAGGAGGATGGAAGGATAACCTTTAACGATGTGGGAGATACGGTGACGGTGGAATTTCGAAATGGAAAGACCAAGGATTACAAGGTGCTGGCGTTGGGCTCCATCCCCTATGCAATCGGTGCCAGGTCAACTACACTGATGCGTCTGCAATACGTATTGCCAGCAAAGGAACTGATTGAACAGTCGGGCGGCCAGCAGCCCTTGCGCACTATTTTCAATGTAAAGGAGGAGTCCAAGGAAACTATCACAGCATGGCTTGAGAATTACACTGAGAAGGTGAACCGGGACATGGCCTATGATTCCAAGGAGACTTATCTGAATGAGTTTCAGCAATTGCAGCGCGTGTATCTGATTGTGGGCGGAGTGCTGAGCTTTATCCTGGCACTTATTGGAATCTTAAACTTTATCAACGTGATGATTACCTCTATATTAAGCCGTCGTCAGGAGCTTGCCATGATGGAATCCATCGGCATGACCGGATATCAACAGAAGCGCATGCTTCAATACGAGGGACTTATCTACGGTATTCTGACCATGGCGGTAAGCTGCACTCTGGGCATGCTGATCGGCTATGGTATCATGCAGCTGCTTGTGGGGCAGATGGAGATTTTCAGTTGGCATATTACAGTATTGCCTCTTGTAATCTGCCTGCCAATCCTGTTTTTGATATCAATCATCGTTCCGGTGCTCTGTTATCAGAAAATTTGTGCGAGAAGCAGCGTGGTGGAACGGCTGCGGATTGTGGAATAAGAAGAATGAGCGAGCAGTAATAAAATGGGAAATGGTCCGTTATCGATCATTTCCCATTTTATGTTTCTGAAATTCCTTTGAAGAAATGGCTAGAAACTTAAATTTTCAAGTAAAACCTTGTTTAATTGTATAGATGATTTTAATTGCAGTCTTTATTGCTGTAAGTTCTTCTGTGCAGTGGACAGCATCAGCTTGATACGGTTCAACTGGTTTACCTCGCTGGCTCCCGGATCGTAGTCGATGGCTACGATGTTGGACTCTGGATATCTTCTGCGCAGCTCCTTGATGACTCCTTTACCTACCACATGGTTTGGCAGGCAGGCAAACGGCTGGGTGCAGACGATGTTTGGAACACCGCTGTGTATCAACTCCAGCATTTCTCCCGTCAGGAACCATCCCTCGCCCGTCTGGTTACCGTTGGAGACGATTGGTGTTGCCATTTCTGCCAGGTCCGAAATTTTGGCAGAAGGAGTAAAGTGCTTACTCTTCTTATATTCTTCATCGGCAGCCTTTCTCACCATATCGATGAATTTGATCCCCATGTTGGACATACGGGCAACACTTTTTTTGGAGCCAAGATGCTGCGATTTAAAGTTCTGGTTGTAGAAGCAGTAGCTCATAAAGTCGATCAGATCCGGTACCACAGCCTCGGCACCCTCGCTTTCCAGAAGTTCTGCCAGGTAGTTGTTGGCAGCAGGCAGGAATTTTACCAGAATCTCACCTACAATACCCACTCTCGGTTTCTTCTCATCTGTCACCGGAATATTGTCAAAATCACGGATCATCGTGCGGCAGATACGTTTGAAATCATTGTATTTGCAGTGTTTCTGAGATACAAATTTAATGCATCGCCGCTCCCATTTTCTGTGCATGGCATTGACGGAACCGGGGCCAATCTCGTAAGGACGCATCCGGTAGACGCATTTCATCAGAATGTCTCCAAAAACAGCGCCGTACACCAGTCTGGTCACCAACGTCGGTGTGATCTTAAAGCCCGGATTTCCTTCCAGTCCGCTTAAGTTGATGGAGATGACCGGAATCTGTTCCATACCTGCCTTTTTCAAAGCACGGCGAATAAAGCCGATGTAGTTGGAAGCGCGGCAGCCGCCTCCTGTCTGGGACATGATAACAGCAACCCGATTCAAATCGTATTTACCGGACTGCAATGCCTGCATAATCTGTCCCACCACCATCAAAGAGGGGTAGCAGGCATCGTTGTTTACGTATTTCAGACCAACGTCCACTGCTTCCTTGTTGTCGTTTGGAAGTACCTGTAAATTGTATCCGGCAGCATTGAATCCTGCCTGTAAAATATTAAAATGCACGGGAGACATCTGTGGGCACAAAATCGTGTAATTTTTGCGCATTTCCTTGGTAAACCTTACCTTTTTGATGG
>CAMQZX010000331.1 GCA_947039785.1 uncultured Lachnospiraceae bacterium
CAGTACCCGCTGGAATCCTTATGGGTACAATCATCAGTTGGGGCATCTGCGGGGCACTCCGTTATGTTGTCGGTGGTGAATTTGCTGTGACACCGGTGTTCAAAATCAGTCCTGCCGGCCTTATCAGCGGAGCCGTGGTAGGAATTGTAACAGTACTTTTGGCGGCACAATCCCCGGCAAAACGTGCTGCTAAGGTTTCTCCTATGTCAGCAGTTTCCGGTAATATGGAAAACACAGCTACTGTTTACCATGCCGCAAAGATAGGTGTTGGGAAAATTGACTGTTCTTTGGGCATACATCATGCAGTAGCATCAAAGAAAAACTGGTGTTTATTGACAGCCTCTTTTGCTCTCTGTATTATATTGTTTCTTTCTTTTTCCATTGTGATGGATATGGTACGGTTGTTGCTGCCATCACTAAATGTTACCTCAGCGGATCTTGCGTTAGCCAGTTATAGTAATGAAATGGTTCTTGACCGTGATTTGGTTGATGAAATCAGAAAAATAGATGGCGTTGCAAATGCTTATGGCAGCAGCTATATGGGTAATATTCCTGCAACATCTTCAAGAACTGGGATAGACCATATCAATATTGTTTCCTATGATGATACGTTGTTGGACTATGCAAAAGGAAATATTGCTCAGGGAACCTTGAATGAAGTTTATGGAGACAGCAACAAGGTTGCGACAGTCTTTAATAAAAACAACTCCTTAAAAGTCGGCGATACCATTCAGATTGCAGGCACTGAGGTTGAGATTTCCTGCGCCCTGTCACAAGGACTGTTTGGCGATGATCTGATTGTAATCTGTTCACAGGAAACATTTGACCGCCTCATGGGACAGGAAAAATATGGTTTGATTGGTGTTCAACTGGAGAAAGATGCTACAAATGAAACAGTAGCACAGATTAGAAGACTTGAAAATGACGATATAGTCATTACTGACCAACGGGAAAGTAATCGGACGAACAACACATCTTATTGGGCATCACGGATTGTTTGCTATGGATTTTTGGCTATTATTGCGGTCATTACTCTATTTAATATTATTAACAGCATCTCCATGAGTGTATCTGCAAGAACAAAACAGTATGGTGCAATGCGTGCTGTTGGTATGGATGATAGACAGCTTACACGAATGATTTCTGCTGAAGCCTTTACCTATGCTGTTTCAGGTCTGATTTTGGGTTGTGGAATGGGAATTCCTTTAAGCCGTTTTCTGTATACGCTGATGATTACACATCATTTTGGAGTGGCATGGCACTTGCCGATTGCATTGCTCGCTGTTGTAATAGCCTTTGTTTTTATTTCTGCTGTTATTGCAGCCCATGCTCCATCTAAGCGGATACGCAATATGGCGATTACCGCAACAATTAATGAATTGTAAGTAAAAGGCTGAAAATATCCTGCCGGACAGAGTAAAGATTTCGTTCGGCAGGGATATTTTAAGAAAAGGAGGCGATTAGGAGGGGCCAGGAGATGTGTAAGATTTCGTTTGTTCTATTTTTAGTGGTTACCTTTTCTTATATTGCTGCAGTATACATCCCGGCAAAACGGATGCGGGACATGGCAATCACAGATACGATAAACAACCTGTAAATGAAACAATAGATAAAACTGTGACATAGTGGAAATGAAAAGCCGCTGTATCGCAGAATATTTTATACATCAGTTTTGGAATGTGAGAATGGAACATGGAAAATAAGGATTGCCTTTACGGTGTAGTAATTCGGCGAGGAAAAGAAATAGTCACTGTTGCAGTATTGTGCTTTTTTATAGCTTTCCTTTGTCTGCTGTTTATTGCCGTTGGCATTGTATGTTCACTAGCGGATTGTACAATCAGAAAGTTGGAGAAGGGTGGCTGCCTATGAGAAAAAAACGGAAAAAGAAACATCCGGTTAGAAAAATGTTTATTGGCCTGTTGGCAGTTTTTTTTTGTGTCTTAATTGCTGCCTGTGCTTTATTTGGGATGAAGGGATACCAGATGTATCAGGAAGCAGTAGCAGAAAATCCAATCAATGAAAGAGTGGAAGAAATCCGCAGTATGGAAGGTTTTACTTCTTATTCAGAACTGCCACAGTTTTACATAGATGCTACGATATCTGTGGAGGATCACAGGTTTGCAAAACACTGTGGTATCGATTTGATTGCGATTGGACGTGCAGCATGGACAGATATAAGGGCTATGTCATTTGTGGAAGGCGGAAGCACCATCACACAGCAGCTTGCTAAGAATATGCTTTTTACACAGGATAAAAAGATTGAGCGGAAAGCGGCAGAGGTTTTTGCGGCATTGGATATGGAAGCAAAATATACTAAGGAAGAAATCTTTGAACTATATGTAAATACAGTTTATTTCGGCAGTGGCTATTATGGTATTTATCAGGCATCTATGGGATATTTTGGAAAAGAGCCATTAGAATTAAGCGATTATGAGTGCGCTATGTTGGCAGGGATTCCCAATGCACCCTCTGCATACTCGCCGGATGTGGGGAATGAATTGGCAGAAAAGCGTGTGAAACAAGTGCTGAATAGCATGGTACGACAGAAGATTATCACTCAGGAGAATGCTGATAGAATAGAGTTGGAGAAGAAATAGGAGGGTGGAGATGCCAGTACAAATGAATATAGAACGGCAGCCTGTCATCCAGTGTGGAAGTCTTACCATTGATCAGCAGTGTTGTATGGTCAAACTGGCCGGAGAGGAGATTGCTCTCTACCCCAAAGAATTCGATGTTCTCTGTCTATTGACAAAGTATCCTGGTTGGGTGCTTTCTCCTGCTCAGATTTATATGGCTGTATGGCAGGAGGATGCTGTTAGCTGTGAGCATGTGGTCTATAATGTGATTTGCCAGCTTAGAAGGAAACTGAAGAACCCGGATATGATCCAGACGGTTATTGGGAGAGGATATAAATTTGTGGGATAATAGGTTAGACAATAAGAGTGGGAGTAAGTATCGGTTTGTGAAATAAAATGAAATTCGGAGGCGGTTGAACCACAAGGAATGACTGGCCTCCGTTTTTATACCTCGCAATAGGACTTGACAAAACAAAAATGACACGGTATAATTGAACACAAGTTCAAAATTGGAGAGAAAAATGGCACAGGTATTGAAGGAAGAAATAAGGGAAAAGATTTTAAAGGCTGCTTTAGAAGAGTTTTATGATAAGGGTTATAAATCGGCTGCTATGCGAAATATTGCGGAGAAAGCGAAGATTCCTACTGGTCTTATTTATTCGTATTACAAGAATAAGGAAACTCTTTTTGATGCTGTTCTTCGTCCGGTTTTGTATGATTGGGAGAGGGTATTGACCGCTGGTGGAGAAAATAAGAGCAAGCATATGGATACGGAAATCTACGGATTGAGCAAAGCGGAGATTGAGTGCTTGCTGAATCTTTTTGATCATCGACAGGAATTTATTATCCTGATTGACAAAAGCAATGGTACAGTGTATGAGAATGAAAAGGAGCGCTTTGTTCAAGATATAGAAGATCATTTAGTAAAACATCGAAATGATAAAACTGCGGACACAGTTTTTATCCATATTATTGCAAAT
>CAMQZX010000332.1 GCA_947039785.1 uncultured Lachnospiraceae bacterium
ATACAAATAGTGACTATTCAGGATTCTATTTAAAAATGCTTTCCAATGCAAGGCAATGCCTGGCGGGACTGTGATTTGCTGAATAGTTACTCCAGATGTTGTTATTTATGGAGTAAACAGTAAATAGAAATCAAATTTAGGAGGATGAAAAAATGGATAACTGTATTTTTTGTAAAATTGCCAATGGAGAGATTCCGTCAGCGACTCTGTATGAGGATGATGATTTTCGAGTAATTTTGGATTTGGGACCGGCAAGTAAGGGACACTCATTAATACTTCCTAAAACTCATGCAGCAAATATCTATAAACTTCCAGATGAATTAGCAGCAAAAGTTATGATTCTTGCTAAGAAAATGGCCACAAAAATGACGGATGCTCTTGGATGTGACGGATTCAATCTGGTACAGAACAATGGTGAGATTGCAGGTCAGACAGTATTTCATTTTCATATGCATCTGATTCCCAGATATCAGGGTGATAACGTGAAACTGGGATGGACGCCGGGGACTCTTACCGATGAAGATAAAGAAGACATACTCAGTAAATTAAACCAGTGAGAAATCTTCTAAGGGGGAAACATACAAAAGATGGACTTAGACAGCTATAAAATAGTCTATGAGAAATATTTTAAACTGGCTTGTAAAGTGGCATTTGACATTGTGCACGATTACCATTTGGCGGGTGATGTGGCTCAGGAGGTATTCGAGGAGCTGTTTTCCAAAAGAAGCAAGTTAAATGAAGAACAGATTAAGTTTTGGATTGTCTTGAATACCAATCGAAGAGCAATTGATTATAAGCGTAAGGCCTATCTTCAACACGAAATGATGACGGAGAATGCCATGCAGGAATTGGAACATACAAATCGACAGGAAGCGGGGCCGGAGGAAGTAGTACTACAGCGTGAAAAGATGAAATACCGGCTATCTGCTTTGGAAGAACTTAAAAGTTACAATCAGGACTGGTATGATATTTTAATGCGTTATCATATTGGTCAGGAGAATTATCAGAGCCTGGCATCGGATTATGGTGTGAGTGTGGAGAATCTCCGCGTACAGGCTTGGCGTGCCAGAAAATGGTTGGATAAAAGAGTATATGAACTTTATGGAGACTGTTAAAATATCAGAATCTCTAAAGGAGGAATCGTACAAAAGATGAATTTTGACGGCTATAAAGTAGTTTACACAAAATATTTCAGATTGGCTCGCAAAATAGCAAATGATATAATACATGATTATCATCTGGCGGGTGATGTGGCTCAGGAAGTGTTCACAGAGATGATTGAAAAACTGGATAAGCTGGATGATGAGAGCAAGATTAAATACTGGGTTACCCTGAATGCTAACAGAAGGGCAGTTGACTATATCAGAAAACCTTATCATCAACATGAGATGAGGCTGGAGGATTCAGAGATAGAAAGGGTGTATGAGTGCCGAAGACCGATAGAGCCGGAAGAAGCGGTATTATTACAGGAAGAAGCTGATTACAGAAAATCGGCTTTGGAAGAGTTAAAGGATTATAATAGTTTCTGGTATGATCTTTTGATGAGGTACTATGTGGAAGAAGAAAGCTACCAAAGTCTGGCACTGGCTTATGGAGTGAAAGTAGAAAACCTTCGCGTCCAGACCTGCCGTGCCAGAAAATGGTTAGATGATAAAATGTATGAGCTTTATGGAGATGACTATTAAGAATATCGTGTATTTACACGTTAAGCCTTAATACAATCTTCAATCAGGCCTGTGATTTTGGTAATAGAATCTATGGAGTTGGCCTTTTTCATGGTTTCAGTAAAGGCTGCACGGTTGTCATAAAGTTTATGAATGGTATCCAGCAGCTTTTCGTCAGTAATTTCTTCTTCTTCCAGAACCATACTGTAGCCCTGTTTCTCGAAAGAGCGGGCATTTAGAATCTGGTCACCGCGGCTTGCGTTGGCAGAAAGCGGAATCAGAAGGTTGGGTTTCTGGAGCGCAAGAAGCTCACAGATGGCATTGGCACCAGCCCTGGAAACTACAATATCAGACATGGCGAACAGGTCGGCCAGTTCTTGTTTGATATATTCGAACTGCACATAACCTGCAGTTCCCTGAAGGGATTTGTCCAGTTTATCCTTACCGCAAAGATGAACAATCTGGAAATCTTTCAGAAGTTCTGGTAAAATTTTACGGATGTTGTCATTGACGGCAGCAGCTCCAAGACTTCCTCCAATGACCATCATTACAGGTTTGTTGGAAGTGAAGCCGCAGAAATTCAGGCCTTTCAGCTTATTTCCGGTGAGAAGCTCCTGACGAATAGGAGTTCCGGTGAGAACTGCTTTATTGTCAGGAAGCAATTTCGCCGTTTCAGGGAAATTACAGCATACTTTGACGGCAGAAGGAATTGCCAGCTTGTTGGCAAGACCAGGTGTCATGTCGGATTCATGGATGATGGCTGGAATCTTTCGGCTTTTGGCTGCAACCACAACGGGGACTGTGACGAAGCCTCCTTTTGAGAAAACAACATCCGGCTTTAAGTCCTTCAGGAGTTTACGGGCCTGACCAAAACCTTTCAATACCTTAAAAGGATCGGAGAAGTTCTTCAGATCGAAGTAGCGGCGCAATTTACCAGAGGCAATTCCATAGTAAGGGATGCCCATTTCTTCGATTAATTTCTTCTCGATACCATTTGTAGAGCCAATATAAGAAATATCATATCCCAGTTCTTTTAATCTGGGAATTAAAGCAATATTAGGTGTAACATGTCCGGCGGTACCGCCGCCGGTAAGAACAATATGTTTCATGGGGTTCCTCCTAGATTCTTGTTACTTGCATCAGATTAGTGTGTTGGATACCGTAATTGTAAATGTCAGTACATTAGCAGTTACAATCACAGCATGCCTGTGAATCTGACTGCAGTCTTAAGAATACTATGAACCCCATCCATTAAAATGTCAAGAACAGATAGGAGCACTATGGGCAAAATTGAGAATTTACCTGATGATGATCAACTGCTGAATGCCCTTGATGACGAGAAATATATAAAAGAAGCGGAAGAATTGGAACGGAAGGCCATGGAGGGAATGGATGACTTCCCCTTTGACCCGGAAGACGAACAACGCCGCTTTAGAGCCATCTTCGAAGAACTCCGGGAGCGCGGACTTCTTACGGAGGAAGAGGAACAGCAGGTGTTCGGAGACAGCGGGTATCTGGACCTGGGATACGGTATAGAACAAACCACCGCATCCAACGAAAAAATAGAAAATAACAGAGATAATGATATTAAGAACAGTAAAAATAATGAGAAAATAACCAGAATTGGAGAAAGACAAGGCGAGGAGACAGATAGAAAGAGAAAAATTGGAAACACATGGAAAAAAATAACCGGACATGTTGGGAAATGTGCTGCTGTGGCAGCAATTGTTTGCGGCAGTGTATTTGCACTGAGTATGACTAGTGAAGCTAATAGGCAGTATGTTATGGATACGGTTAGTTATGTGAGTGGGAAAGACGTACAGGTTAAAGTAAGTAATGATGCTGTCTCTTATACACATCTCCGAGCCCACGAGACTACGCTGCATCG
>CAMQZX010000333.1 GCA_947039785.1 uncultured Lachnospiraceae bacterium
ATACTTAATAAGTATACTATGCATTATAAATGTTGTGGAGAGTAGGAGAATATATGATTAAAGATGAACGGTTAAATCGCATGGAAGCATATATTAATGCTCAGCAATATGTGAGTGTGGATGAACTGGTAGAACGGTTTCATGTATCGAAAGCTACAGTACGCAGGGATCTGGATCGCCTGAATGAGCAGGGGGCGATATGTCTGGTACGGGGCGGCGCCAGAAAAAAGGGCGGCATTGAGAGAGAGCTTTTGTATACAGAAAAGTTGGGACGAAACCGCGAGGAGAAGGTACGGATTTGCCAGTTTGCATCCACTCTTATTGAGGAAGGGCAGACGATTTTTCTGGACACTGGTGTTACGTCCAGAGAGATGATTCCGTTCCTGGCTGAGATGAGAAATGTTCATGTGGTGACCGATGATATCTGGATTGCCACCCACCTTGCCACCAATGCGGACATAAAGGTGACCGTACCCGGAGGAGATATCCGGCGGGGGTTTTATACGATTAAAGGCTCTGAGACAGAGTCCTTTTTAGCCAGATTGTATGTGGACATTGCCTTTATCAGTATTGATGCCATAGAGCTGGAGTTTGGCTGTTCCATCACCAATAACGATGAAGTACTGATCAAGCAGCAGATGATCTCTCACTCCAAGAAGACGGTGATGATTGCAGACCACTCCAAGTTTGAGACCGTGGCAAGCTGGAAAGTGTGTCCATTGGGGGATATTGATTTGTTTATTACAGGTGCAGAGCTTTCAGAACCGATTGCAAACCGGTATGAACGCTGCAGCATTACCATTCATACGGTATAGGAGGAAGTTTGTAATGGACAATAAGATCAAATGGATCATCAGTGATCTGGATGGAACGCTCCTGATGCCAAAGGAGCAGAGTCTGCGGCCTGAGGTACTGGAGTTGGTGGGCGGACTTTTGGATGCGGGCTATAAATTTGTGGCAGCCAGCGGAAGACAGTATCCCAATCTTCGCCGCCTGTTTGGCAAGTATGCAGACCGTTTGAGTTATATTTGTGAAAATGGCAGTCTGGTGATACACAAAGGCCAGGTGGCATACAAAGGAATCTTGGAAGAGTCCGTGCAGACAGAGCTTTTGGAGGCAATCATGGAGCATGAGACCTTTGAGGCACTGCTGTCCGGGATGATGCAGTCCTACATTAAGCCCAAAAGTGATTATTATTATGATCTTGTGGCAAACAGGGTAAAAAACAATGTGAAGGTTGTGAAGGATTTTGGCGATGTAACTGAAGAATGTCTGAAAATTTCCATTTATGAGCGGAGAAAAATTACAGACCAGGAAGAAAAGGACTGGATTGGCCGCTACAGTGACCGCCTGACAGTGGTGCGCTCCAGTGAGAAGTGGCTGGACTTTATGCCTCCTGGCACCAATAAGGGAAACGGATTGCAAATACTTATGAAGGCAGAAGGAATCTGTCCGGAGGAATGTATGGTGTTTGGAGATCAGGACAATGATCTGGAGATGATACAATGCGGCGGATACAGCTATGCCATGAGAGAGGGAAGCCAGACTCTGCAGAAAGCGGCAAAACACGTGATTGTCCATCCCAAAGAGGTCTTGCAGCATCTGCTGGATGGAACTTTTGAATTTACATATGAGTAGAAAACTCCTTACAGGTTGATTTTAAATATGGAGTCTGCCTGTAAGGAGTTTTGTTGTCAGGTATGCAGATTACGGGAATGAATTTTCAAACACACTCCAGTGAAGGGCCTGGGATATGGTAGCAGATTTCTAAAAGCACTCCTTGCAACAGGGCGATTTTTGTAGTAGGATAGAATACGAAAAACAAGTATTATAGAAAGATGAGGGAGAGACGTATGAAGAAAATCGGTATCGGTCTTCTGGGCTTGGGCACAGTAGGTCTGGGAACATATAAAGTGTTAAAATCTCAGGAATCAGAAATGATGAATAAGCTGGGCGTGGAACTTGAAATCCGCAAAATTTTAGTGAGAACCATTGAAAAGGCAGTTCCAAAGGTGGAGGATCCATCGGTTTTGACCAATAATTGGGAAGAAGTGATCAACGACGATTCTATTGATATCATCATTGAGCTGATGGGAGGTCTGGAGCCTGCCAGAACTTACATTGTAGAAGCTCTGAAAGCCGGCAAGCATGTGGTGACTGCCAACAAGGATCTGGTGGCTGTGGACGGTGAGGAGCTTTTAAATGTGGCGGCAGAGCATCACTGCGATTTTCTTTTTGAGGCGGCAGTTGCAGGCGGAATTCCGATCCTTCGTCCTCTGAAACAGTGTCTGGCAGGAAATCATCTCACAGAGGTGATGGGTATTGTCAACGGTACTACCAACTTCATACTGACGAAAATGTCCCAGGATGGCATGGAATTTGCCGATGCGCTGGCTCTTGCCACAGAGCTTGGCTATGCAGAGGCAGATCCAACCGCAGATATTGAAGGCCTGGATGCAGGACGTAAAGTAGCTATTATGTCTTCCATCGCTTTTAATTCCAGAGTGGTGTTTGACGATGTATACAAAGAAGGAATAACAAAAATTACTGCAACTGACATTAAGTATGCCAAGGAAATGGGCAAAACAATCAAATTGTTAGGTGTTGGACGTCTGGAAGAGGATGGAATCGAAGCCTATGTATGTCCAATGCTGATTCCTGAGGAGCATCCGCTGGCAACAGTAAATGATTCCTATAACGCGGTGTTTGTACACGGTGATGCAGTGGAAGATGCCATGTTCTTTGGAAGAGGTGCAGGAGAGCTTCCCACTGCAAGTGCAGTGGTAGGAGATGTATTTGACATTGCGAGAGATGTTCAGTACAATTGTTGTGGACGTATTGGATGTACCTGCTACAAAACACTTCCTATTAAAGCTATGGAAGATACCAGAAATCGTTTCTTCCTGCGCATGAAAGTGGAAGATAAGTGCGGTGTATTCTCATCCATTGCCAATGCATTTGCTGAAAATGGTGTGAGTCTGGCACAGATTATCCAGAGACAGTCAGTGGATGGAATTGCAGAAGTAGTAGTGATTACTTCTTCCGTAAAGGAGGGCGATTTCAAGAAAGCATTGGGAACCTTAAAAGCCCAGGAGACTACAAAGGAAATCTCTACCATGCTTCGTGTGTACAGCAAATAAACATCTTGTGGAAAGCAATTTTCAAATACGCGGACAATTGATAACAAGCTGACATGATTTCTCATGACAGTAAAATATAATAGAAGAATAGGAGATAGTTATGAGCAAAAAACCTACAGTTTTAATGATTTTGGATGGTTACGGACTGAATGACAAATGTGAAGCCAACGCAGTGTGCGAGGGTAAGACACCGATTATGGATCAGTTGATGTCTCAGTACCCGTTTGTTAAGGGAAATGCCAGCGGTATGGCGGTTGGTCTTCCGGATGGACAGATGGGGAACTCTGAGGTTGGACATTTGAATATGGGCGCGGGACGTATCGTGTATCAGGAGCTGACAAGAATCACCAAAGAAATCCAGTATGGCGATTTCTTCAAAAATGAAGCTCTGTTAAAGGCTGTAAAA
>CAMQZX010000334.1 GCA_947039785.1 uncultured Lachnospiraceae bacterium
TACACTTCTAGCTTCGTCGGCAGCGTCAGATGTGTATAAGAGACAGCTTTTAGGTAATCAGGAATTATATATTTTAAGTTTCTGTTCAAGGGAAACAACTCTGAAAATAGAAAAATTATCTGAATTCCAAAGAGCTATATACATTAACTGTGTGGTCTAATGTATGCAATAAATGGTGAATAGAAGCAACATGAATTTGTTTTTTTATATCTTTTGGCTTCATCGCCGGAAAGGGTATATACATTTAGTCAGATTTATCAAATAGTATGGGGAGATTACTTTATGGCGGCACATATTTGATTACAGGATTAACGGAAGAAAATTTTGCTTCGCTGAGCGAAGAGTTGGCCGCAAAATATATGGAGAAATATCAAGTTCCAGAAAAACCTGCGGAAAGTGATTCTGTAAATATGGAACATTGTAATCGAGAAAACAGGAAGAGAAATCAGTCAGATGTTTCCCGAGCAAGGATTCCTTGTCAGGGAAAAGCAATCTCTACCTCTAGTATCGCATTACAGGAGACAATCATGCAGGAGTACATTCCCTTTTTATCCAGGGTCCTGCTGGAAGAAAAAATCATTTCCGCACCGTTAAGGGCTGCGGTTCGAAAGGGAAAAGAACATTTCGTATGCGACAGCCTACTGGATCTTAGGCT
The DNA here is from genome assembly GCA_947039785.1 of uncultured Lachnospiraceae bacterium. Classification (GTDB taxonomy): domain Bacteria; phylum Bacillota; class Clostridia; order Lachnospirales; family Lachnospiraceae; genus JALFVM01. The sequence goes on from CAMQZX010000334.1 coordinate 656, forward strand.
TGCCGCCATTCAGGATAAGAGAAAGAATGAAAGCCAGAAAGTACGCTGCTATGGAGGGAATCGGAAAAATAGAATAAACCAACCAGACAACACACTAGCTTTGATAGTCCTCTGAAAAAGATGGGAGAAAAATGTTGACAATCATGGTTGTTGTTTCTTGACAAGGAGTTGTTTTGTCATACAATTGTAGGTAGAAACCCTATTATAAATTTAAGGTGGTAAACCGAAAGAAGGTAAGAATTGTGAATGATCAGAAATATATGTTAAGCCATTTTGCAGGAGTATTTCACACAGGTGTTTTCTGTCAGCAGGAAGATCAATTGATTTCTTATGAGGAGAATCCGGAATATAATCCCATATACAAGAATGAAGCGCTTCGCACTTTGCTGATTCACAGAACCGATGTACAAAAGGAACCAATAATAATAAGTGATGATTTTCAAATGTTTTATATCTGTGTAAAATGTGAAAATATTTATTATATGATGGGACCGCTTGGAATGCATGTTATGAGTCGGACAGAACGACACCGATTCTATCATTTTTACGGTATTGATGGGAAATGGGAGAAAGGTCTGCACTATCACACATTAATGGAAATTTTGCAAATAGCAGGAATGTTCACGAAGATGATCACAGGTGAGGAATATACAGACCAACAGCTGGTGGATGCCAATTATCAAGCAGCGGCCAGTGTGAAAGAACGTCAGGAGCAAGCCTGGTTTGATATTAAGTCTGAGAATGAGGATATATACCGTCACTCTTATCAGGAGGAACGCAGGATACTGGATGCGGTAAAGGCGGGAAATGTGGAAGAGGCTGTTCGGCTATCGAAAGAGATGGATTCTAATATCGGAAGGTTAGGGGAAAGCGAAGTGGAACACTGGAGAAATCTGTCGATTGTGGCAGCGGCATTATGTGCCAGGGCTGCTATTGAGGGCGGTGTGATGCCAGCGGTTGCGTACCGGATCAGTGGTTTTTATATCAATAAAAGTACAGCATGTAAAGATATCACGCAGATATTGATTTATCGAAACCATGTGATCGAAGAATTGGCAAAGCGGGTGTGGGAGCATAAGGAAAAGAACCATACTTCCAGCTACATAGAACAGTGCAGGGACTATGTATACAGGCATTACAGAGAGAAGATTTATTTGGACGGCATTGCAGATACCTTGGGAATCAGCAGCAGCTACCTGTCTCGTCTTTTCAAGAAGGAAACCGGGAACCGTTTGCAGGAGTTTATCAATGATGTCAGAGTGGAGAAGGCGGCAAATCTGCTGATTTATTCGGAAGAGTCATTGTTGGGGATTGCAGAGTATGTGAACTTTCCTTCGCAAAGTTATTTTGGAAAGATATTTAAACAAAAGATGAAGATGACTCCCAGGCAGTATCGGGAATTATATAAGCCAGCAGAATTTTATGGGAGAAAAGAATGATAGACAGAACTATTCTCATTCCTAATAAGTTATAGAGAAAAATTCAGTCAAAATAAGAACAAAAAGTGCAAAATCAAGATATGGAAAAGAGCTTTCAAGTGTTAATATAGAAACACAAAGAGAGCTCTTGTTTTTTACGATTACAATAAATGGATTTTTGCCTGCAACTGTGAAGGCACGGAACAATTACAGAAGAAGATGAGATTGGAGGATGGAAATATGTTATCAGAGCGTTTTTTTGGTATGGGAGAACCATTGATTCAAAGAGAAAACGATACCGGTGTTATGGCGGCAGAATATCTGGATCTTGTAAAGGCTGTAGGATGTACAGCTTATAGATCTTGGATGCACTTGACAGATATTTTGAAGAATCCAGTGACACCAAATCAGGAGGTGATAGCAGCTCATAAAAGACTCCTTGACAGGGCAGAAAAGCTTAATCTGGAGGTGACCGGTATGAGTCATGAGTGGTTTCTCCCGGAAGGATGCAAACAGAGAAAAGGGCATGCAATGCCGAAACGTGACCTTACAGAGGGAAGCCTGTATATGCAGACACTTGAGATGCTGGAAGAATCCTGGTGTACACAGGCAAAGCTTTTTCCGCAGGTGGGAAACTGGGAGATTGGGAATGAATGGAATCTGAATGCTTTTTTACATCCGGATGGATTTTTGGACGAGGAACATGCAGAAGCCTTTACAGCAGATGAGAAAATGGATATTGCCATTGATCTGATGTATTTTTCAGCGAAAGGTGTAAGGAGAGGAAATCCAAATGCCAAAGTCACTTGTTTTTCGCCGGCTCTTTCCACACCGTGGCTGGGTGGAGATTTGCCAGACTATCTTCCGCCAATGTATGGTATTGCATGGACGCTTGATAAAATGTATAAGCGGATTAAGTCAGGAGAATATTGGTCAGATAATACGGATGATTACTTTGACATGTTGTCATGGCATCCTTATCAGATGAGTGTTGATCAGAGTAAGGTTGGAATGGATCTGTTTTTAGACATCTTTGAACCAGACCATTTGTGGAAGGACTATAATGATGCAGCATACAGAGTGATGTGCAAATATGGCGATGGACATAAGCAGGTGATTCTTACTGAGGTGGGATTTACGGACTGCGGTGATGAAAAAGAAGAGACAAAGCGTGCAGAATATACACGTAAATTGTTAAAGCTGGCAGCAGAGCTTCCTTACGTGCGGACCATCTATAATTTCCGTCTGCTTAACGAGGAAGGCATGCTGAAAAAAGCGGGAATTGAGGATAATCAGATTGGCGGTCTTGCAGAAGTGTATTTTGGCTTCTTTGAGGAGCCGTGGCATGAATGCAAGCCGAGAAAGAAAGCATATGTCCTTCAGGAAATGACCGGAAGCAAGGAGGATCTTGTTGCGGTGGGCAAGAAAGTAGCAGCTACCAGAATGAAAGTTTAGTAT
>CAMQZX010000335.1 GCA_947039785.1 uncultured Lachnospiraceae bacterium
CCCGATGCAGCGTAGTCTCGTGGGCTCGGAGATGTGTATAAGAGACAGATTCGGAGAAATCCAGTGTACCATCTGCTTTGATGACTCCCTGAGCAATAAGGCTATCTTTTTTGAACACAACCCCTGTTTTCCCATCCGGGTGGACAATATCTTCATTTGCATACAAACTATAAACAGCTCCTGCCAATGCGCTGTCACCCTGTGGAAGAAAATCCTGTGTTTCCTTATCAATATTTTTAATATGCACAATTCCCGTCACTCTGTCATCGGTTGTCGTAATACTGACAGTCTTTCCTGCAACCACATCTACTTTATGAACATCTGTACTTTCTGCATACATATCTGGCGCTTTGATCTCTTTAACATATACTGTCTTTAATGCAGCCTCAAAGTAATCGCTCACTGCTTTGCCATCTTCTCCGGTCACAGGCATCTCCATTAACAGATGCTCACATTTGCTGTCCGTATAGATTCCGTATACTGCACCATCCAGCGGATTCTTGGTCTTTGCATCTTTTTTAGTGAGCTCGATCCTTGTCATCTCCAGCCATTTTACTTCAAAACTGACCGGGTTGGCACGTTCTGATTCAAACACACCAATATCTTGGTCAGCGTTTCCGATTGTGAGTACCAGCGTTCTCCATGTCTCTCCTACGGAACCATGAAGCTGACCGGATGCATAAGTTCCGGTATGGAGCATATCGGCAGTCAGATAAAACGTATCTCCGCCATAGATCTTTAATTTCCCATCCGTTGCAGAGGTGCCTTTACTCGGGTTATGGATGGTCACATGCTTTGGAACGGAAACGGTCACAAAGTTTCTATGATCCCCGGATAACTTGATGTCTGGTGTTTTCTGTACATTGCCATTACAGACAGCTTTCACAGATGTCTTTGACAGAGACAGCTCTCCTTTTGGCGGTTCTTCCATTCCAAACAGATGGTTGATATATGCGATCACTCCAGCATTGACCAAGTCATCATAGTTACAGCCTGTAAATCCTGCATCCCCTGCATAAGCATAGCTGGCTGCAATGTGTGTATAGACATACTTTTCTTCTGCACTCTTTCCGGAAAGATAACTTCCTGTAATATCTCCTGCACCGCCATAGCCATAATATAAAACTTTCTGTAGGTTCTTATTGCTGTCCAGTACCTGTGCTACATAATCTCCGCTTGCCGGAAAGGTCTGATAGGAAACAGTATCATATTCTGCACCACAATACGGATCAAACAAAATCATTGCAGCCTTGATCGGAAACCAATTTAGCAAAGAGCCCTCAAAGGTTCCAAAATAACCATATACGAATGCGACAGCAACACCAATCAGGCTACTTCCAAAAAGAAATGTATTGATAATAATGAGTGGAAGTACCGAAAGGTAAATTAAAATATTTGTGGCTATGATCCGCCCCGTGGCGATCATAATGCTGTATGCTGACATTCCGGGGAAATGCAGGAGCAGATTCATAATAACAGCGAGCGCAGCGTTGATAAGGCTGAAAGCTATGGAGAGAAAAAAAAGAAGCTCAAATTTTCCAATCAACAGCTTTTTAAAGTCAACCGGAACCGTTAAAATTGATTTCAGAGTGTCGTCCATTGTCTCCCTCGAAATAACAAAGGAGGCTGTCAGCATAATTACCACAGGAAAAAAATACGTACAATTTTGCTGAACCACCTGATGAACAAAATAGTTAAAATCCCAGCCGACAGAGGTACTGGCCGTCGAGTAGAAATAACTCATAAATACGGAGAGAAACATCATAGCGGCTCCGGCCTTGATTACAGAATAGCGTTTTATTTTCCAAAATTCAGTTATTAGATTATCCATTTCATCACCTCGTCCATTTCTTATAAAAATGCAGCATGAGCAGTATCGAAAAAACCAGCGTTATCCCCAGTACAGCAAATGCCCAAATATCGGAGGGAAATAACAAATAAGCTGCTTCTGAAAAATGTCTGTCCGCCAAACGTCCCATCATTTTTTTGCTGCTCCAATTCATTACACATAAAGTCGGAAATAGATTAATTACCTTTACCAGCGATAAATTCACTTCAACCAGCGATAAAACACTCCAGTTCAAAATCGCATAGAAGAATGAAAGAAGCGTGGAAATCAAATAGGATTTGTTGAAATAGATAATGAAAACGATAACCGGCAACGTGGCAATCGTAATTCCTATTCCAAAAACAAGACTGAATACCAGCTTAAATCCAACATCATAAATGATTCCCGCCTTTAAAACCCATGTAAAGAAAATCATAAATACAGTATTGCAAAGGGTATAAAAAAGCCCATAAATCAATACAACGAATAATTTTGCCGCAATCAGCCGTGACGTAGTGACCGGAATTACACATAGATTTTTGAAAGTATCATTATCCCTCTCCATAAAGAACAGTATGGAGGCTAGAATACCCAACAGACACGGTTCCAAAAAAACCAGACCATATCCAAGCATCATGGTATAAGATAAATCGAACCGTCCTTTCAAAAATTCCACACTTGTATCATTTCCCATTCCCATTTTAGAAGTGTAAACCACAATAAGAGGGAACAGCAGAGATAGCAAAATAATAAAGGGCACAATTTTTTTACGCTTCAATTTTGCAAACTCACCAGCTATCAGGTTAAGCAATTCCCTCACCCCCTGTTACTTTCTTAAAATAATCTTCCAAAGTGTCTTCACAAAGGTGCGCTTCAAACACCTCCAGGCCATTTTCTACAAATGCACGGGTAATCGCTGCAGTCGGCAGATTGACATCCAGCAAATGGATATTATGCTGATCAGTAATCTTAAAATATCTTGTCTGAAACATTGTTTCTAAAATGCGGGCGGCTTGTTTGCTGTCGGATACTGTAAAATGGATATAATGGCGGTTTTTCTGTTCTAATTCAGCAAGACTTTCTTCTTCCAGCAGCTTACCATGATCAATAATGCCGATATCATCTGCTAGGAGAGCAATCTCCGAAAGAATATGGCTGGAAATCAAAATGGTCTTTCCCCTGACATCACATAATTCTCGGATAAAAGAACGAACCTCTGCAATCCCGATAGGGTCAAGCCCGTTAATCGGTTCGTCGAGAATCAGTACTGCCGGATCGTGCATGACAGCCAGCGCAATCGCAAGCCGCTGCTTCATTCCAAGAGAGTATTGCGAAAACAGCTTTTTATCCTGATACGGCAGATTAACAAGTTCCAGTGCGCTCTTAATGTAGTTGGAATCTTTCAGCCCACGCAGCTTCGCAAAAATTTTCAGATTTTCCGTTGCGGTCAAGTTGGGATAGAAGCCGGGGGATTCGATCAAACAGCCCACACGCGGAAGAATTTTCTTCTCGTTTCCATAAATAGGCTTTCCGAAAATCTTCACTTCGCCGGATGTGGGAGCCGTCAGACCTAACAACATTTTCATAGTCGTGGTTTTTCCTGCACCATTTCGTCCCAACAGACCATAAATACGCCCCTTCATTTCATGGAAAATTAAAAAAGATACCCAGGCCTGTTATACATACA
>CAMQZX010000336.1 GCA_947039785.1 uncultured Lachnospiraceae bacterium
CGATGCAGCGTAGTCTCGTGGGCTCGGAGATGTGTATAAGAGACAGATTGTATATTGCCTAATGTAGGTAATTTTTATCATAAGCGCAAAGAGAATAAAGGAGTGATTTTTATTGGATTCAAGTGACGCGATACAGATAATAGCGCTTTTTATCTTACTTTTACTATCCGCATTCTTTTCCTCTGCGGAAACCTCTATGACAACGGTAAACAAAATCCGGATACAATCTCTGGCAGAACAGGGAAACCGGAAGGCCCTGATTCTGGAAAAGATCATTGCAAACTCACCCAAGATGCTAAGTACCGTGCTGATCGGAAACAACATTGTAAACATTTCCGCATCTTCACTGGCAACTACCATCACCATGCGGCTGTTCGGAAACGCTTTCGTCAGTGTGACCACAGGACTTTTGACCTTGTTCGTCCTGATCTTCGGTGAGATTACACCAAAGACTATGGCAACCATTCACGCTGAGAAAATGGCACTTTCCTACGCAAGGATCATTTACGGTCTGATGTTTTTGTTTACGCCGGTGGTATTCCTGGTGCAGAATTTGTCCTTTCTGCTTCTAAAGCTTCTGCGGGTGGACCCCAACGCCAAAGGGGCATCTATGACCGAGCATGAGCTGAGGACCATTGTAAATGTCAGCCAGGAAGATGGTGTCATCGAAGACGAAGAGAAAAAGATGATTTACAACGTGTTTGATTTCGGCGATTCTGTTGCCAAAGACGTAATGGTGCCCCGAATCGACATGACCTTTATCGATGCGGACTGTACCTATGAAGAATTGATGGAAATCTACAAAGAAGTGAAATACACCCGCTTCCCAGTATACAAAGATAATACAGATAACGTAATCGGTATCATCAACGTCAAAGACCTTCTTCTGCTGCCTGAAGAAGAGGAATTTTCCATGCAGGCCCTGCTGCGCGAGCCTTATTTCACCTATGAACACAAAAGCACAGCATCTCTGTTGATGGAAATGCGTGAGGCATCTTACAACCTTGCCATTGTATTGGATGAATACGGCGCAACTGCAGGTCTGGTTACCATTGAAGACTTAATTGAAGAAATTGTAGGAGAGATTCGCGACGAATACGATGACGGGGAAGATGAAGACATTACCATTATCGTACCAGAAAAGGAATATGTGATATTAGGCTCCGCAAAGCTGGACGACATCAACGAAGCCCTTGATGTGAAGCTGGAATCTGAAGATTACGATTCCATCGGAGGATATATCATCGAAAAGCTGGATTGCCTGCCCTCCCAGGGCCAGGGAATTGACCTGGAAAATGGAATCCGTCTGGTAGCTGATGTGGTGGAGAAAAACCGAATTGAACAGGTTCACGTCTATCTGCCATAAACAAAGCCTGAAAAAGATTCGCCGGATCTTTTCACCCATGTTTGGCAGTGAAAAAGGATTACCGAACCTTTGCCTGCGATAAAATAACCATCGGGGAGAAAAGACGAAATGAAGTCTTTTCTCCCCGATTCTTTATGGCCCCAAAAAGTTAAAAACCTTCGGAGTCAGCTATCGCTATCCCGTTTTCTAACAAGTCGGAATACTTCCAACTACTCAACCGTAACTGATTTAGCCAGATTTCTCGGCTTATCTACATCCAGGCCCTTAGCCACACTGACATAATATCCCATCAGCTGCAGCGGAACAATGGCAAGACTGGTGGTAAAATACTGCTCTGTCTTAGGCACATACACAGAGAAATCCGCCGTATCCTCAATGCTGTAATTTCCATAGGTAGTCAATCCCATCAGGTAAGCTCCCCGACTCTTAACTTCTACCATATTGCTGATGGTCTTCTCAAACAATGCTTTCTGAGTCACAACTCCAACCACTAAGGTTCCATCCTCAATCAAACTGATGGTTCCATGCTTTAATTCACCTGCCGCATAAGCCTCAGAATGAATATAGCTGATTTCCTTCATCTTCAGGCTGCCTTCCAGACTGATGGCATAATCAATACCGCGTCCAATGAAGAAAATATCTCTGGCATTGGCATATTTGCTGGCAAACCACTGGATACGCTCCTTATCCTCCAACACTTTCTGAATTTTATCCGGTAATGTATGAAGCTCAGTAAGCAGTCCTTTGTAACGCTCCTGGCTGATCTTGTCATTGACCCTGGCCCCCTGAATGGCAAGCAGATAGGTGGCGATCAGCTGAGCGCTATAAGCCTTGGTAGTGGCAACGGAAATCTCCGGTCCTGCATAGGTGTATAAAATATAATCACTCTCTCTGGCAATACTGGAACCAACCACGTTTACGATGCCAAGGACAGGAATTCCCTTCTCTTTGGAAAGGCGAAGAGCCGCAAGGCTGTCTGCCGTCTCACCGGACTGAGAAATAACAACCACCATGGAATTCCCGGTAAATCTTGGGTTCCTGTAGCGGAACTCTGATGCCAGATCCACTTCCACAGCAATGTCTGCCAACTCCTCAATCACATACTTTCCGGCAATTCCCACATGGTATGCAGAACCGCAGGCGACGATGTAAATCCGCTCCAGCCCCTGAAGCGTCTCGTCTGTCAGTCCAACCTCGGAAAAATCAATCACTCCGTCTCTCACATAGGCACCGATGGTATCCCCAACCGCCTTTGGCTGCTCGTGAATCTCCTTCAGCATGAAATGCTCATAGCCGTCTTTCTCTGCAGCAGTTGCATCCCATTCAATTTCCACCATTTCCTTCTCAATCTCCTCCCGGTCAATGTTGTAGAAATGGATTTCGTCACGGGTCAGCTCCGCAATCTCCATATTGCCGATATAATAAACATTTCTGGTTTTGTCTAAAATTGCGGGTACATCAGAGGCAATCAGACATCCTGTCTCATTTCTGCCAATGATCAGCGGGCTATCCTTGCGGGCCGCAAACAATTTTCCCGGCTGATCACGGAACATCACGCCAAACGCATAAGATCCCCTGATACGAAGCATGGCACGGGAAATGGCCTCCAAAGGTGTTCCTGATTTTTTGTAATAATAGTCCACCAACTGAACAGCCACTTCTGTATCCGTGTCAGAATAAAAGGTATATCCGGATTTTACCAGCTTCTCCTTCAGCTCCTGGTAGTTCTCAATAATGCCATTGTGAACCAGTACCACTTCCTTGTCTTCCGCATAGTGGGGATGAGCGTTTTTCTCAGAAGGCTCCCCGTGGGTTGCCCAACGGGTATGACCGATACCGCAGGTACCCTGTACGGCGTTACCGCTGTCAGTCTTTTCGATGAGAGTCTTTAAACGCCCTTTTGCCTTTACCACCTCGATTTTGCTGCCTTCCTCACCGCGGACTGCAATACCTGCTGAATCATAGCCGCGATACTCCAGCTTAGATAAGCCGGAAAGCAAAATCGGTGCCGCCTGATTATCTCCTATGTATCCTACAATTCCACACATGTTGATTTTCTCCTTTATGATATTCTATATATTAAACCTGTCTCTTATACACATCTGACGCTGCCGACGAAGCTAGAAGT
>CAMQZX010000337.1 GCA_947039785.1 uncultured Lachnospiraceae bacterium
TTTAATAAGTAAGCTGCTCATAGTTCCTCCTTATTAGGTAAAAATATGATTTTTTTGGCCAAAAAAAATGCCATACAGGATTGATACGGATTTTTGTGTGTTTTGCACAAAACCTGTAGTCAACCGTTATGGCAGTTGGTAGAAACGTTCATCCGGATTATGAACTTATACAAGTATAGTATAAAATATACAATAATTTTTAGGTGGTGTCAATAATTTTTAGGCACTGTGTGTGTACTTTTTGCTGGAGACTGTTACTGTGAGCGAAATGCACAGTAACTGGAAATTCGTTTTTACTTCCGGGAAGTGTTTATTTATAATATGAAATTGATAGAGCTGGTATGACGTTATTTGGGAAAAAATTTCGAAAATAGATGGGAGAAAGTCTATTGATATCTGGAACCTCCGTAGAATATGTCTGAAAATTGTGATATGATAGATACAAAATGATAAGGAGACCTATATGAAGAATAGTAATATTTTAGAAAACAAATATTATCTTTACATGACGGAGTTTTTTGCCGGGATGTCGGTCATGGCAGTGGAGCTTGGGGCAAGTCGTCTGCTGGCTCCCTATTTCAGCTCTTCCCAGATTGTATGGACCATCATCATCGGCACCATTATGATTGCCATGGCTCTGGGAAATATTTGGGGAGGAAGGAGCGCCGACAAAAATCCAAATCCGGATAAGCTGTATACCCGTCTGATTATTGCAGCTGTCTGGATTGCTGCCATTCCTCTGTTGGGAAAATATATCATTCTGGGAATTTCCGGTCTTTTGATTTTGACTATCAGCAATAATTTTCTGATTCTGGCAGCATTTATTGCCTGCATGGTGATTTTTGTGTTTCCGCTGTTTTTGCTGGGAACAGTGACACCGTCTCTGGTAAAATATACAGTGGACAGTCTGGATGACAGTGGAACGACAGTGGGGACTCTGGGCGCTTTTAATACCATCGGAAGTATTCTTGGAACCTTTCTTCCAACTTTTGTGACCATACCGGCTGTGGGAACTTCCATTACTTTTTTGATCTTTTCCGGGATTCTGCTGATTTTAGGGCTGATTTATTTTGCCGGCAAAGGGACTGGCAGGAAAACCCGCGCGGTGTCTGTGGTTCTCTTTGTGGTATGCAGTTTTTCAGGATTTTCTGACAGCTTTGCTTTCTGGGAAAGCAATCTTTTGGTGGAAGATGAGTCTATTTACAATTATCTTCAGGTAAAGGATACAGATGACAGCGTCATTTTATCCACCAATGTGCTGTTTGGCGTCCAGTCCATTATGAAAAAGGACGATTCCCTGACAGGGATGTATTACGACTATGCTCTGGCAGCTCCTATTATGGCAGGGGCAGAGGAGAAAGAAGAAGTCGATATGTTGATTTTGGGAATGGGTACTGGTACTTATGCCAGGCAATCTATAAAATATTTTGACGGTTTAAAGGTGGAAGGAGTGGAGATCGACCAGAAGATCACAGACCTTGCCCATGAATATTTTGAATTGCCGGAAGATGTGAAGGTGACCACTTACGATGGTCGTGCCTATTTGCAGGCTATTGACCGGAAATACGATGTAATCATGGTAGATGCCTATCAGGATATTACCATTCCCTTTCAGATGTCTTCTGTGGAGTTTTTCACCATGGTGAAAGAACATCTGATGGAAGACGGAGTTATGGTAGTAAATATGAATATGCATTCGGAGGAAGAGGGTAATATCAATGCTTATCTGTCTGATACCATCGCGTCTGTTTTTCCAAATGTATGTACAGTAGATGTGAGACATTCCACCAACCGGGAGCTGTTCGCATCCATGGATTCAGAAGCTTTTGCCGGATTTTCGGATCAGGTGAAGGAACTGGGAGCCGGAGGGCTGAAGGAGATGATGGAACTTGTGCAGGCTGGGCTGCAGCCTTACGAGAAGGGAGAATATCTTCTTACCGATGATCAGGCTCCGGTGGAGCTGCTGGGAATGCAGATGATTGATGGGTTGATTGAGCATGAGATTGGATATTATAAAGATATTTTCAAAGAGGAAGGGATTGACGGGCTGTTAAGGCGTATGTAAGTGAGTGTAGAATGACGGAGAAAGTCAGAGAGTATGACTTTCTCCGTTTTTTTGTTGCCAAGTATGCGTGAAAAGGTTCAGTGGATAAGAAGATAAAGTCTCCGGAGATTCCAGATGTGCGCGGTAGTAAACCAGGAGGACTGGAATCACAGTGGTACTGCTATAGTCTTTCCCTATAACGGACTATAAATAATTGGAAATTTACATTCTGGCAATCTGGTGGTAGAATCAGAATCAGTTAATTCCCTATATATATATGGGAAATATATGATATAAAAAACAGGAGGAGCATTATGAAAAAATTAAAGGTTTTATCACTGATTTTGGCACTTACCCTGGGAAGTCTGACTGCATGTGGAAGCCAGGAAGCATCCAATTCCAGCGAAAGCAGTCAGAAGGAGACAAAGGCAGCTTCCACAGAGGACAATACCATTAAGTTTGCCATTAATCCGGGAACCATACGGACTGCAATTAATATTCTGGCATCGGAGCTGGGGTATTATGAAGAGGAAGGTGTGAATGTGGAGTTTGTGGAGGCACAGGATGCTACAGCAACGTTAACTGCAATCAGTACAGGAAAATCAGATGTGGATGTACTGGGTACAGGAATTGTACCAGACTTGACTTTTATCGCCAATGGATCTGACCTGGTGGTATTTGAGGGAACTGCCGCTGAGGGAGGTGCTGTTATTGCCAAGCCGGAGAATGTGGGGACCTATAAAGATTTGAAAAATTATGAGGGCATTAAGGCTGCTATGGTGAGAGGTGAGTCTTCCTGGGTCATCACACGAGCAAAGCTTGTTGAGGAAGGCGTAGATGTGGACTCTATTGAACTGATGGAAGTGGACTCTCAGGCTAATGTGGCACAGGCTGTGGCAAAGGGAGAGGCAGATGTGGGCTTTCTTCCTACAGAATATGCGAAATCCTTTGAAGACATCGGAGTAGATATTGTCACAGAGGCGGGAGAGATTTCACCGATGTACGTATGCTGCCGTCAGGTGACTTCCGCCAAGAAGCTGGAAGAAAAGAGAGATGCTTTTGTTAAGTATACCATTGCAAACCTTCGTGCCTGGGAATATTATGAGGATGAAGCAAATCACGATGAGATTGTATCTATTTTGGCTGATTTTTCCGGTCAGACAGAGGACTATGTGGATGAGTATTTGTTTGTCAACCGCACCGTGCTGACTTTGGATCCCAATGAAAGCGGTGTGATCACTTACTATAATTCTCTGGAGGATTCCGGATTCTTTGATGGGGGCACAGATGTGGATGTGGAGGACCATATTGATACTTCCGTATATTCCGAGGCTTTGGATACCTTCTGTCTCTTATACACATCTCCGAGCCCACGAGACTACGCTGCATCGTGGTTTGGGGCGGAGGGAGTTTAAAAAAA
>CAMQZX010000338.1 GCA_947039785.1 uncultured Lachnospiraceae bacterium
GTTCACTATTGACAAGAAATATGATATAATATTTAAATCATAACGGACAAGAGGTGATAGCATGATTAAAAAAGAGATGATTGCCATGCTTCTGGCGGGCGGGCAAGGCAGCAGACTTGGTGTTTTAACTGAGAAGGTTGCGAAACCGGCAGTTGCCTTTGGCGGTAAATATCGTATTATTGATTTTCCGCTGAGCAATTGTATCAACTCAGGTATCGATACCGTAGGTGTGTTGACCCAATATCAGCCATTACGTCTGAATACTCATATTGGAATCGGTATTCCATGGGATTTGGACAAGAACGAAGGAGGAGTGACTGTACTTCCACCATATGAGAAGAGTACCAACAGTGAGTGGTATACTGGAACAGCCAATGCTATCTTCCAGAATATGGACTATATGGAGCAGTACAATCCTGGTTACGTATTGATTCTCTCAGGAGATCATATATATAAGATGGATTATGAAGTTATGCTGGATTTCCATAAAGCGAATAAGGCAGATGTGACAATAGCAACAATGCCGGTTCCCATTGAAGAGGCGAGCAGATTCGGCATCATGGTAACAGACGAGAAGAACCAGATTACAGAATTTGAGGAGAAGCCGGAAAAGCCCAGCAGCAATTTGGCATCTATGGGTATTTACATTTTTAGCTGGCCTGTATTAAAGGAAGCACTTTATGCGATGAAAGACCAGAGCAACTTGGACTTCGGTATGCATGTATTACCTTATTGTCGTGATAACGGAAAACGTCTGTTTGCATATGAGTATAACGGATACTGGAAGGATGTCGGTACTCTCGGATCCTATTGGGAAGCCAATATGGAGCTGATTGATATTATTCCGGAATTTAATTTATATGAAGAATTCTGGAAGATTTATACAAAGGGAGATGTGATTCCCCCTCAGTATATTTCAGCAGAATCTGTAGTGGAAAAGAGCTTGATCAGTGAAGGAGCTGAGATTTATGGAGAGGTACATAGCTCTGTCATAAGCCCCAATGTAATCGTGGGCAAAGGCAGCGTTATCAGAGACTCCATTATCATGTCCAACACAGTGATTGGCGAGAATACAATGATTGACAAGGCCATTATCGCTGAGGATGTAACAGTTGGAAATAATGTGCAGATCGGCGTTGGTGAGGAAGCCGTCAATGTGCTTAAGCCTAAGGTGTACGGATTTGGAATTGCCACTATCGGCGAGAAATCAGTGATTCCGGATGGCGTGAAAATCGGAAAAAATACTGCTTTGTCAGGAGTGACCACGATTGAGGATTATCCAAATGGGGAACTTCCCAGCGGCGGCACAATAGCAAAGAAGGACGGTGATATGGCATGAGAGCAATCGGAATTATTTTAGCAGGTGGTAACAACAACAGAATGCGGGAACTGTCCAGCAAGAGAGCCATTGCGGCTATGCCCATAGCAGGAAGCTACCGCAGTATCGATTTTGCCTTGAGTAATATGTCCAATTCCCACATCCAGAAGGTGGCTGTGCTTACTCAGTACAACGCTCGTTCTCTGAATGAGCATTTGATGTCATCCAAATGGTGGGATTTCGGAAGAAAGCAGGGCGGATTGTATGTGTTTACACCGACTGTCACTGCAGATAACAATTTCTGGTACAGAGGAACTGCAGATGCTATCGGCCAGAACCTGGCATTTTTGAAAAACAGCCATGAACCTTATGTAGTGATTGCATCAGGTGATGGTATTTATAAATTGGATTACAATAAAGTTTTGGAGTATCACATTGCTAAGAGAGCAGATATTACAGTGGTCTGTACAGATTCTTACGATGGAGATGTGACTCGCTTTGGCATGTTGAAAATGAATGAGGACGGCAGAATTGAAGAATTCGAGGAGAAGCCCATGGTTTCTCAGGCGCATATCATTTCAACAGGTATTTATGTTCTTCGCAGAAGACAATTGATTGAACTGATTGAGAAATGTGCACAGGAAGACCGCCATGACTTTGTGACGGATATCCTGATTCGCTATAAAAATTTGAAACGTATCTATGGATATAAGATTGATTCTTATTGGAACAATATCTCTACTGTAGAATCTTACTATCAGACTAATATGGATTTTCTGAAGCCGGAAGTGAGAAATTATTTCTATAAGCAGGATCCTCCTATCCGCACAAAGATTGACGATCTGCCGCCGGCCAAATATAATCCTGGTTCCAATGTGAAGAACAGTCTGATAGCCAGTGGTTGCATTATCAATGGAACAGTGGAGAACTCCGTACTGTTTAAAAAGGTTTTTGTGGGCAACAACTGCGTAATTAAGAATTCCATCATTTTAAACGATGTCTACCTGGGGGATAATACTTACATTGAAAATTGCGTAGTGGAAAGCCGGGATACCATACGGGCCAATTCCCGTTATTGCGGAGAAAATGGAGTCAAGGTAGTAATTGAGAAAAATGAGAGATATGTTTTATAAAATTGTAACTGTTCAGTACCTTCACAGTTACATGCAAAAATCCATTAAAAATTGCCTGAGGCAATGGGATTTTTGCTTGTATGTCTCGGGATTTTTATGCAAAAATGCATAAAAACACCTCGCGGAATAGCAGCTACTGAATAGTTACATAAAATATATTATGAATTACAATCAGAGAAGGTGTTGAAAGGGGCAGACAAATGAATATTACAGATGTTAGAGTAAGAAAAGTAGCAAAAGAAGGAAAAATGAAAGCGGTGGTTTCTATCACAATTGATGAAGAGTTTGTGGTACATGATATCAAGGTCATTGAAGGTGAGAAGGGATTATTCATCGCTATGCCAAGCAGAAAGGCAACAGATGGAGAGTACAGAGATATTGCACATCCCATTAATTCTGCCACGAGAGAGAAAATCCAGTCAATTATTCTGGACAAATACGAGGATGCAATGGCTGCTGAGGAAGCGGCTGTATAATCCGAGGGATTTGTCTCAAGTCGTGTCGGTGCATTATTGAAGAAATAGCGAATCAAAAATAAAGGGTATAATCACAAAACAGCCATCTGACTGAAACTGTGATTATACCCTTTACCTTTTTACACTATCACCTACTGTCTGAAATCGAACAGATCTTTTACCGGAACATCGAGTGCATCAGCAATATCAAATAATTTTTCCAGGGAAACAGATGTCTTGCCGTTAGGAGCTTCAATATTGCTCATGTGTGTACGGCTGACATCGGCTGCCTCTGCTAATTGGAGCTGAGTCATTCCTTTTAGCTTCCGGTAATAGGCGATAGTCAGTCCCAACTCACGGAACTGTCTCTCTCGCTTTTTATCCATAGCACAACCTCCTATTCTATTAAGTTTATGTCTTTTGGTGCAAAAATTAAACCAATTGAAATTACGAGTATGCAAGAATTTAAAATGCATCTGTTCAAATCGCAATTTATTATACTATATTTGCCTCTAAATTTCCAGGAATAATATTACGCAAATGTTACAAAT
>CAMQZX010000339.1 GCA_947039785.1 uncultured Lachnospiraceae bacterium
CTGAAAAGTAGTCGGGGATTTTTTCTATCATACCCCAAATTTAAGCGCTTACTTTGAAATTTCATTTTTGCTTGTCATAGTAGATACCATCCTTTCGCTCATAGGATGTGCAGGTTTGAAAAATTTATTCATCTTTACACAGTTCCCGGCGAGTCGATTCCGTCTCGAGCATTTCTCCTAAAGTAACAAGTTCACTGGACAGCAAAGTCAATTCTTTTTCTGTCAGACATTGAGAGAGCTTACAGGCAATGGTAGACAGGAAAAACAGATTGGAACAGTTATTGGAATGGTTATTCATGTTTTGGTACGCTCCGTTTTTTTATAAGATATGTGAAAAAACCGGGTCAGGTGACCCGGCAGGTATAAAAATATAAAAAGAAAGGAATCTATGTAAAAAGGTGTAACCTTTTGTTTGACTCAAACTATACATGTGTTTTGTGAAAACTATGTGATATGGATATGAAGAATATGTGAAAATAAGAGGGGAAAGGGGAGAATAAATTTTAGAATGATGGACAAAATAGAAAAGAATTACGGAAATTTTTGTTGGAATTTAACTCATCAAGCTTGACGTGCAAAATTAATAAAGATTGATAAAGCAAGATGTTTAAAAGAAAGAGGGGTAAACTATGGCAAAACAGGACTCATCTGTTCAACCTTTTGGCATGAAGGATAAGATTGGATATATGTTTGGTGATTTCGGTAATGATTTTACCTTTATTTTGTCCTCAATGTTTATGTTAAAATTTTATACAGACGTTATGGGGATCTCAGCGGGCGTGGTGGGGACGTTGATGATGGCTGCACGTTTTGTGGATGGGGTAACTGATGTTACAATGGGACAGATTGTAGACCGCTCCAAACCTACTAAAGATGGTAAATTCAAACCTTGGATGAAACGTATGTGTGGTCCTGTGGCAATTGCATCGTTTTTGATCTATCAGTCCGCTTTTGCCAGCTGGTCCTATGGATTTAAGGTGGCGTGGATGACAATTACCTATCTTTTGTGGGGTTCCATCTTTTATACGTCCATCAATATTCCTTACGGATCAATGGCATCTGCAATTTCTTCTGATCCGAAAGACCGCGCAGAGCTGTCCACATGGCGTACCGTTGGAGCTACACTGGCAGGTCTTGTGATTGGCGCAGGTACTCCTATTGTTGCGTATGAGGTGGTGGATGGAAATACCATCCTTTCTGGTTCCCGCATGACAATGATTGCCGGAGTATTTGCTGTAGGCGCAATTATTTGTTACTTGCTTTGCTTTCGTCTGGTTCGAGAACGTGTTTTGGTGGAAGCAAATAACCAGAAACTGGAAGTTGGCAGATTGTTAAAGAGTCTTGTTACAAACCGTGCTCTGCTTGGCATCATTGCCGCAGCAATTCTGCTGCTTCTTGCCCAGCTTGGTATGCAGGGAATCTCCGGTTATGTATTTCCAAATTACTATGGGTCTGCATCGGCACAGTCGTTGTCATCTTTATTGAGTTCTCTGGCAGTGTTGGTAATCTGTGCACCGTTAGCTGCAAGACTGTCTGCAAAATTCGGTAAAAAAGAGCTGTCTGCGGTATCCTGTGCCATTAGCGCTGTGGTTTACATTGTATGCTTGCTTATGAAACCGGAAAGTGCTTATGTATATGTGATATTTTATACACTTGCCTATGCTGGTGTCGGTTTTTTTAATACAGTAATCTGGGCTATGATTACAGATGTTATTGATGATGCAGAGGTGAAAAATGGAATTCGTGAGGATGGTACCATCTATGCGGTATATTCTTTTGCCCGCAAAGTTGGTCAGGCTCTTTCATCTGGCCTGGTAGGTGCTTTGTTGAGCATAATTGGCTATACTCAGACAACCGCCTTTGACCCTGCTGTTACAGAAGGTATTTTTAAGATGTCCTGTATCGTTCCTGCTGTGGGATTTGCAGCAGTGTCATTGGCACTGATTTTTATTTATCCTTTGAATAAGAAACAGGTGGAAGAAAACAGTGCAGAATTGGCTCGCCGTCGTCAAGAAAACTAATATGTGGCAGTGATTTGTTTAACCAGAACAAAATTCTTTTTATAGGTAAACATAGTAAAAGCGGATCGTGCAATGTGACCCGCTTTTATATATGAAGTTTTATTCATTGCATTTTAAAATATCTTCATAGAATGCATCCATTTCTTCTTTGGTGCTGAATGTGGCAAGATACATTTGGTTTCCCATAGCTCCGGCCAGTACATCAGGAACACGTTCCTCCATTCTTAAATAATCATGATACCTGTCAATGATACTATTGTGATCCATAGTAAAATCTTTGCCGTCCCGGCGCCCCGCAAAAGCACAGTAGGCGTGTTCTCCCACAGGCATGGTGGAGTGGTCATAGGCAATCATATCTGCCCAGATTTTGTAAACGTCTGTACTGTGGGCAAAATTAATCATGTCGGGAGTTACGCCGCCGCTGGGTCGCATGTTAACTTCCAGTGCCACCAGTTCTCCCTTTTTGCCCAGTCCTTCCTGATCTTCCAGAAGACGGAAAAATTCAAAATGAATAAAGCGGCTTTTCACTCCAAAGCTTTTTACAGTAGCGCGTCCTGCCCTGCGGGTATCCTCCGGAAGATCTTTCAGTATATAGAAAATAGAATTGTCGGCATTGTTGACAATATCCATGATGGACATGGGGGTGACATTTCCTGTCTCAAACATGGGTTCTCCGTTGGAATCAATAATGGCATCGTAAGAATTTACCTCGCCATTGACAAATTCTTCCATGATATACGTGGTATTCATCCATTTAAGCTGGAAAAATTCTTCCATCTGGCGGTCAGTTTCAATCTTGAAGGTATGGGAAGCTCCGACACCGTTGTCTGGCTTGGCAACTACCGGATACCCCACTTCTTTGGCAAAAGCAAGGCAATTTTCCAGAGTATCTACCATGTGATAACGTGCCACAGGGATACCTGTGCGGGTGTAGTATTCTTTCATTTTGGATTTGAATTTGATTCTTGGAATATCTTCAACGCGAAAGCCAGTGGTAATATTGAAATCGGTACGGAATCTGGCGTCACGTTCCAGCCAGTATTCATTGTTAGACTCCAGCCAGTCAATGCGTCCGTGTTTATAAGTGAGGAAAGCGATTGCGCGATAAACTTCATCGTCATTTTCCAGGCTGCTGACTTTGTAATATTCGTTTAAGCTGTTTTTTAAATCATCGGTTAATTCGTCGTATGGCTGGTCGCCAATACCCAGTACGTTTAAGCCGTTTTTTCTCAGTTCCCGGCAGAACTGCCAGTAATTTGTGGGGAAGTTTGGTGAGATAAAAATAATGTTTTTCATAGTTTTTCTTCTTTCTTGTGCAGTCTTTTCAGATTCCGTTTGGAGAGAGGCTGAAAATTGGTTGGCGAGTTGCGTTTATCCCAATACATATATAATTAATACTTGATGCATTCATTGGTGTACTGACAAGTT
>CAMQZX010000340.1 GCA_947039785.1 uncultured Lachnospiraceae bacterium
ATAAGAGACAGGGATAAAACAATGGCTAATATTGGATGTAGAATTTATACAAAAATCAACAGACCTGATCCGAAACTGGTAGAAGGTTTTGCAGGAATCCCGGTTGCTAATATTGATGACTGCATGGGACGTATCGCCTGCTGCAACAGCTCACTTGTTCCTATGAACAAATCCCGTCTTCTGGGAACAGCTTTCACTGTTCGCTGCCCGGAAGGTGATAATCTGATGTTCCACAAAGCTCTGGAACTGGCACAGCCTGGTGACGTTCTTGTTATCGCTGCAGGCGGAAGTATGCACCGTTCTCTCTGCGGAGAAATCATGAGCCAGACTGCTCGTGCTGCCGGACTGAAAGGTTTTGTAATCGACGGATGTATCCGCGACAAAGATGAAATCGCTGAATTCACAGATTTCCCTGTATACGCAAAAGGCGTAACACCAAACGGACCATACAAAAACGGTCCTGGAGAAATCAACGTTCCTGTATCCGTATGCGGACAGGTAATCAATCCTGGTGATATCCTAATCGGCGATGGTGACGGCTTGCTGGTAGTAAAACCGGAAGAAGCTGCCGAGTTGATTGAGAAAGCAGGCAAAATCAGCGTTATGGAAGAAGGCCAGAAAGCTGACATCGCCAGCGGCAAAGGCTTATCCAAACCTTGGTTAAACAAGAAATTAGAAGAGATTGGATGCGAATATATCGATTAATACATAGCTGTAAATTATAGCGCATATTAACCCCCCCTCGACTGGTATAAATAACAGGCAAGACCCGGTTTCCATCGTGACTGCAACCACGTGGAAACCGGGTCTTATGCTCACCGACAATTCTTCTAAAGCGCACTCCAAAATGCATCTTTTGTACTTTAAATTATCAACAGATGCACTTATTTATAGAATCCAAACAGCTCTTCAACCACCCGATCATAAACCACCAGCTTCTCTGCTTTCTTAATCTTCTTCCCCATTTTCTTTCGGCATTCCTCCGGGAAAGACTCGATCAGGTAGGACCACAGCTCCTTCATTTTGAATAACACATTCCTCTCCCCGGAGCAGATTTCCTGATAGCCTTTGTAAATCTCATCATGAAAGCCCCGGAGATTTTCCCTGCTCATCTTCGAACCGCTCTTTAGCTCTTGAAGAAGTCCCGGATTTCTCATGATTCCCCGTCCCAACATCACACAGCCGACTTGGGGAAATTGCTGCTGGAATTCTGTAAGATCCTGAGTTTCAAACAAGTCTCCATTGTAGCAAAGGGAATTTTTGCTCTTTCCCACTGCCCAGGCGAACATCTCCCGGTCAGGAACATTCTTATAGTAATCCTTCTGTACTCTTGAATGAATAATCAGCTCCTCCAAAGGATATTTGTTATAAACTGCCAACAGCTCCTCAAACTCTGCCGGAAACTCCATTCCAAGACGGGTTTTAATAGATATCTTCATATCTGATTTTTCAAATTTCTCAAAAATATCTTCCAGAAACTCATCCAGCTTTTTCACATCTGCCAGAAAACCAGAGCCTCGCCCTTTGGACACCACAGTCTTGGACGGACAGCCCAGATTTAAATTCACTTCTTCATACCCCAACCGCTGCACCGCCAAAGAAGTTCGCACAAAATCCTCACTGTTGTTAGTGAGAATCTGAGGCACCAGCTCCATTCCCTGATTGTTCTCAGGCAGCAGCTCCCGCAGCTCTTTGGCATTAAACTCTTTGTGTATATGAGGCACAATAAAGGGCGTAAAATATTTATCCATAGGATAAAACCAATGATGATAGGCATTCCTGTATATATGTGTGGTTATCCCCTCCATAGGGGCCAGATAATATCTCATGTATGTTCTCCCTGTCTCAATTTTGCAGCATTTCTTTTCCGGTAACTGCTTCAAAAATTTAACTGTTTTCTTATTCTTCAATCAGATAATACCGTGCAGAGAATGGCTGCAGAGTAAACTTCACAGCTCCGCCTTTTACCTTCTCATCCTGGTATTTCTCTACTCTGGAGCCTCCATAGACATCTCTGTCGCTGTCCAAAAGCAGCTTCAAAGATTTGGCATAGCAGACTGGCAGATAATAATCCTTCTGCTCCTGATCGGAGAAGTTGAAAACTGCCAACACTCTCTGTCCATCCTTGCTCTTTCTCTCAAAGGAATACATACATCTTGCCTCACAATGGCAATCCAGCCACTGGAAGCCTTCTCTCTCATAGTCCTGCTCCCATAAAGCCGGATACTCCTGATACAATTTCTGCAAATCCCTCATAAACGTATGGAATGCATCGTGTACAGGATAGTCCAGCAGCAGCCAGTCCTGTTCTCTCTTCTCATCCCACTCCCGAAGCTGTCCAATCTCATTCCCCATAAAATTCAGCTTCTTGCCCGGGTGAGCGTACATGTACATATACATGGCCCGTGCCTGAGGAAATTTACCCTCATATTCCCCATTCATTTTCTGAAGAATAGTAGCTTTACCGTGGACCACCTCATCGTGGGAATAAGGAAGCAGGTAACGCTCATTGTAATAATACTGCATGGAGAAGGTCAGCTTGTGATATTTCTCAGAACGCTCCGCAGGACCAGCCTGGAAATAAGACAGGGTATCGTGCATCCATCCCAAATCCCATTTGTAATCAAACCCAAGACCGCCTTCGCTGACACTCTTTGTCACTCCGGGATATGCGGTGGAATCCTCCGCAATCAGCATGGCAGAGGGAATTCTCGCCTTCAGCTCCTGATTCATATATTGCAAAAACTGAATGGCTCCCCGATTCTCTCCTCTTCCTTCATTTCCCTGCCAGTAAATCAGATTGCTGACTGCATCCATACGCAATCCGTCAAAATGATACTCCTCCAGCCAATAATATGCAGATGACTGCAAGAAGCTTCTCACCTCACCTCTGGAATGCATGAAATTGCAGCTTCCCCATTCACTCTTTCCAACATCCTGATGAGGATATTCATAGAGTGAGGTTCCATCATAATTTCCAAGAGCATAATCATCCAATGCAAAATGCACCGGCACAAAGTCCATAATCACTCCGATTCCATTGGCATGGCACTCCTCTACAAATTTGCGTAATCCATCCGGCGTACCATACCGGGCAGTGGGTGCAAAAAATCCAGTGTTTTGATATCCCCAGGACTCATCACAGGGATGCTCACTGAGGGGCATCACTTCCACATAATTATAACCATTTTCCTTCAGATAAGGAATCAAAAGCTCCGCCACTTCCTCGTAAGAATACCAGTCTTCCTGCTCCTCTGACTTTTTTTTCCAGGAGCCCATATGTAACTCATAGATATTCAAGGCTTTCTGCTTGTGGTCATCCCGCTCTTTCATCCACTTCTTATCATCAAATTTATATTGATGCAAGTCATAAATGATAGACGCACTATTGGGTCTTAACTCCATACGAAATCCGTAAGGATCACAGT
>CAMQZX010000341.1 GCA_947039785.1 uncultured Lachnospiraceae bacterium
CACTATAAAGGTGAAATCTTATCTTTCTGCAAGATAAAATACTGACATTTAGATTATACACAATTTTTTCTTTTCGTCCATAGTTTTAATATTTTTTTCACAGATTCCTCATATTATGCAGGAAAACAGATGTTAATCCCAGATATCCCACTCTTTTCCTATGGCATAGATCATAAGCAGCGCCACCGGTCCCAGAATAAATCCCAAAACTCCAAATACAAGAAATCCCGCATAGATGGCAGCCATAATCACCACCGGGTACACCCCAAGCTGATTTCCAATCAGCCTGGGTTCCATGGCTTCCCTCACCACGCTGGTGAGAAGCTCTGTTAAAATACACCCCACTGCCATCATCGTCTCTCCCTTCAGAAAGAAAATCACCGCCGCCGGATATAAAAACAACCCTGTTCCAATCAAGGGCAGAGCATCCAACACTCCAAGCCCGATTCCAAAAAGCAAATAATAGGGGCTGCCCATCAACCACATCCCCAAAGTGCTGAGAATGGAAATCACAAACATAATAATAAGCTGGGCCTTGATATAGGTGACTCCCGTATCCTTCAGCCGACGCAGAACTCTCCTCCATCTGGGATAAAACCGAAAGGTCCGCAAAGTTTTCCGAATATCTGATAAATCCTTCACAAACAATACTCCGGAAATCACCGCAATCACTGCCCCGCTGGCCAACAGCACCAAACCTTTCATATAACCTGTGGCATGAACCACCGCACTGGTCCCCAGATTATCCCAAAAATTACTTTTTACCTTCTCAAAGCTGGCAGTCAGAAACTGCTGGGTATCTGTCCTGGCAATTCCTGTCATCTGCTCCACCATACAGCAACATTGATCCAAAAGTTTTAAGCAGTACCTTTCCACCACCTGATAATTTCCCACCCAGGCTTTTACCTGTTCCAGCAAAATGACCCCGCCTTTATATAGAAGAAACGCCGCCGCCACTGCCATCACTCCCATAAAAATCCCCGCCCAGACACCCTTTTTGATACGAAATTTTCTCTCCAGGCGGCAAACCAGTGGATACATCCACACAGCCATCAGCCAACCAATGAAAAAAGGAATCATAACTGGAAATATGTATTTTAATCCCACATATACTCCAGCTATAATTCCCACAATCGCTATATTTCTCTTCCAAACCGGTTGCACATTATCACCCTGCCTTTCTGTATACGTCAAATAACTCTACAGAATACAGTATGGAACGATATCCCCGGCTTTATTCCTGACAGCTTGAAAACTTTCGAAAAATCTCCCCTTTGGGCAAAATTTCAAATTTCATTTTTTTCCCGCTGTCAGGATGACAATAAGACAGTTTATAAGCGCACAGTGCCACATTCTTTACGCCGTCTGCTCTTCCATATTTGTGATCTCCTACCAGAGGCGTATTTCCATGGGCCATCTGTACCCGAATCTGGTGATGGCGCCCTGTCTCCAGATTAATTTCCACCAATGCCATATCTTCCAATATTTCCAGCGTCCGGTAATTTAAAACAGAACGTTTGGCATCCCGAATATGCTCTGACACTACAGAAGAAGTATTAGTTTTTCCATCCCTTTTCAGATAGTCCACCAGCTTCCCCTCTTTCGGCTCCGGATTACCGTGGACTACAGCAAGATATTTTTTCTCCACCTCTCCTTTTCCAAGCTGCTGATTCAAACTGACTGTGGATTTTTTGTTTTTTCCAAAGACCAACAATCCTTCCACCGGTTGATCCAGCCGATGTACAATTCCCACATAGGGCATTTGTCCCGGCACAACCTCTGCCAAATAGTTTTTCAACAGGCTTTCCAAATCCATCTGTCCCATGCGGGCACTTTGTACTGGCAGACCCGCAGGCTTACAGAAGACTAAAACATCTTTATCTTCATATTGTATCATCTCTTGAATGTTGTTTCTGACATCGAATCGTTTCATCCCATCTCCTCATAAACCATAACAATTATTTAGTTACTGTTCACTCCGTTCCCAGCAACACGCTGCGCGATGCACAGAAATGATGCATATTGCATCATTTCGCGCTGCATGTCTCGGGATTTTGGTGCCATCAGCACCAAAACACCTCGCGGGACAGTGGTACGTGAACAGTAACATTATTTATAGTTACTTTGGATAATTATAGCACATTTTTCTTGACAACCAACAGGGAAATTGCGATACTATTTTACACCGGGATTTCATCGGCAGGCATATTCTAAATTGTATCAAACGGAGGAGATCATGCTAACTTATATTTTATTAATTCTTGGATTTGTACTTCTGATTAAGGGCGCCGACTTTTTCGTAGTGGGAAGCTCCAGCGTCGCTAAGCTGCTAAAGATTCCCAGTATTATCATCGGTCTGACCATCGTTGCCTTCGGAACCAGCATGCCGGAAGCCTCCGTCAGTGTCACTGCTGCCCTGGCCGGCAAAAACGCTCTGGCTCTCAGTAATGTTATCGGCTCCAATCTGTTTAATCTTCTGGTTGTTGCCGGATGCAGTGCACTAATTAAAGCAATGCCGGTGCAGAATTCTGTTCTAAAGAAAGATTTTCCCTTTTCCATTGGTATTACTGTTGTATTGCTTCTGATGTGTATCCCCACTACATATCAGGAAGAGAAAATATCTATGATCAGCCGATTGGAGGGCTGTATCCTTCTAATCATTTTTATATATTACATTGCATCTACCGTCCATTCTGCCCTGAAAGCGCGAAAAGAGATTCAGGAAATGGGGGATTTTACTATTCTATCCCCTGCCAAAACAGTGCTCTACATCGCTGGCGGAATGGCTGCCATTGTATATGGAGGAGATCTGGTAGTAGACTGTGCATCTGACATTGCGGTATCTTTTGGACTGAGTGAAAACTTTATTGGATTGACAATTGTGGCTTTGGGAACTTCTCTGCCAGAGCTGGTAACTTCCGTGGTGGCAGCCAGGAAAGGCGAAAGCGATCTTGCTATGGGAAATGTGATTGGCTCCAATATCTTCAATATTTTACTGATCTTAGGTGCATCTGCATCCCTTCATCCGGTCAGTGTCAATGTATTCAGTATCTATGATACCATCATTCTTGCTGTTTCCAGTATCATAGTTTATTTGTTTGCTTTACATAAGAAGGAATTAAGCCGTAAGGAAGCGGCAATTATGCTGCCTATTTATATCGCATTTTTTATCTATATTCTGTTTCGTTAAGGCAGCTTAATAAAATTCATCAGACCTTTTCACTTATACTTAGCAGCAACAAGACGACCACCATTCTACCCAATTGTAAAATGATGGTCGTCTAAAAATCTTCTTTATTCAATTTGTGTTCCTCTTTCTCATTTCTAATAGTTCTTTGACGTCACTTTGTTCACTATTGTATTTTGAAATGTTTATAATGCTGTCTCTTATACACATCTCC
>CAMQZX010000342.1 GCA_947039785.1 uncultured Lachnospiraceae bacterium
ATGCAGCGTAGTCTCGTGGGCTCGGAGATGTGTATAAGAGACAGCTTTAAAGGAGTTAACCGATCACAATTATATCGATTATCATACGTTTGAATTCGAAGAGCGAATTGCAAAGGGAGGTACTGCCTGTGTGACTCTTGGCGATGCTGAAGTGCATGAAACAGGTACTGTTGAGTGGAGCAAAAAGCTGAAATTGTATGATCAGCGAAGCGAACCGAGTATGTATACAATGGCTACGAAAATCAGATCTCATGGAGCGATTGCTTCTGTAGAGCTTTGCCATGCCGGAATGCATTTTCACGACGACAATCGCATCAACTATGGACCCAGCGATCGAATTGATACCTTTAATCAGGGAGACGGAAATGGGGATAGAACTCACCGTATTTATGAGATGCCGAAAGATGTCATTGAAGAAGTGGTTGATGCATTTGGTAAAGCTGCTCTTCGCGCAAAACATTGTGGCTTTCAGTCTGTTTTGGTACATGCAGGTCATGGATGGCTGATTGCCCAGTTCCTTTCGCCAGTTATTAATCAGAGAACCGATGAGTTCGGCGGCAGCCTGGAGAATCGGGCACGTTTGGGTCTTATGATTGCAGACCGCATTCGTCAATACTGTGGTAAAGATTTTGTAATTGAGTACCGTGTTTCCTGGAGAGAAGGAATGGAAGAAGGTTACCAGTTAGATGAAAGTATTGAATTTTGTAAAATGCTGGAGGCACATGGTGTTGACATGATTCAGATTACAGCAGGCTCTCTGCACTATCATGATACTACGCCATATACGTTCCCAAGCTGGTTTGACACTATGGAAGGTAAGAATCTGGATGCAGCCATTGAAGTGAAGAGACAGCTTCATATTCCGGTCGGAACTGTTGGAAATATGACAAATCCATATCTCCTGGATAAATGGATTGGAGAAGGAAAGATTGATTATGCAGTATGTGCACGTGCGCTGGTAGCCGATCCGGACTTTCCAAAGAAAGCCATGTTTGGAAAAGCAGATGATATCCGTCCATGCATTCGTTGTCAGAGCTGCATGACCGGTGGCTATTATGACCTTCCTCATCATTGCTCCGTAAATCCAAAGGTTGGCCGGGACAGCGACTATAAATTCCAGCTTCTGCCGCCGGAACGCAGAAAACGTGTTCTGATTGCAGGCGGTGGTCCGGCAGGAATGCAGTGTGCTTTAACAGCCGCTGAGAGAGGACATGAGGTGATTCTCTGTGAGAAAGAAGACCATCTGGGAGGACTGCTTCCGGTAATTGAGATTGAGCCATTCAAAGAGCGTATCAAGCTGTATCGGGAATGGATGGAACGTCAAATTGCAAAGAGTGCCATTGAGGTACGTTTGAATACAGAAGTAACACCAGAGCTTGTAAAAGAGATTTGCCCGGATAAATTGATTGCTGCAGTGGGAGCAGATCCTATGAATGCGCCCATTAAAGGCATTGAGAATGCAATTAATATTGTGGACTTCTATAAAGATGGAATGCCGGATGTGGGAGACAATATCGTGATTATCGGCGGCGGATTTGCCGGTGTGGAATGTGGCATTGGATTTGGAATGCAGAAAAAGAATGTAACGGTAGTGGAAATGTCCGGTGCCATTGCATCCGGACCGAATACGCCATATCCCGGAACCGGAGCAATGCAGATAGACTCATTATGGCTCAATGCAAATAAAAATAATGTAAATATTAAGCTGAACACCAAATGTGTGGAAGTTACCAAAGAAGGAATTATCTGTGAAGATAAGGAAGGAAATCAATTCCCAATCAAAGCAGATGCGGTAATCTCAGCAGGAGGTATGAAGCCAAAAGCAGAGATTGTTGAGAAGCTTCGCGAGACAGTTATTGATTTTGCGTGGATTGGAGATTGCTATGCACCAGGTTTGATTAGAACTGCAGTGGAACAGGGCTTTAATACGGCGCTTGATATCTGATAATAGCCAGAGATAAAGCGAAGCGAAAGGAAGAGGTTAAGTATGAAAGAAAAAAGCAATATAAGATTAAGAGAAGTTATTGTTCTTGCGGGAGCGTACATTGCTTATGGAGTAGGTGCTTCATTTGGCACAGGTATTGCACTTTTGCAGTATCATGGTGCATTGGGAACAATGGGAATTTTAAGTCAGTTGATTTCCTGTGTACTTACGATCAGCTTAATTTACGTTGTAACCAAAGACTGTGGTAAATTTGATATGCATGATATGGACAGTATGTTTACACATTACTGCGGTCCTTATCTTGGAAAAGTGTTTCGATGGTTTACTGTCTTGATGCTGTTCTTGTTTACTGGTACCATGTTTTCAGGTGCCGCCGCAACCATGAATGAAAGTTTTGGCATACCCATTTCCGCGGGTACAGCAATCATGTTGGCGGCAGTGGTTATTACCGTAATTCTGGGAGCTAAGAGGCTGATAGATATTATTGGTAACATTGCTCCAATCATCATGGTTGTTATGTTAATCATCTGTATCTACAGTTTGATTTTCCACAGTGACAGCTTGGGTGGAGGAAGTGAGATTCTGCGTGAGTCTGCAGCGTCTATTCGAATCACCGGAAATCCCTTTATGGCAGGTTTTATGGAGTTTGGTCTGGTCATTGTTATGACAACCGGATATCTGGCAACGGTTGCTTCACGTAAAGGAACCAGCAAACAGGAAGCAGTAGCAGGTAATGTTACAGGTGAAGGATTCTTATTCATTGTGAAAATTATGTTGATTTTTGCATTTATTTTAAATGCATCCAGGATTGCAGGAAGCTCTGTTCCCGTTGTAACATTGGGAGCATCTCTCGGCAGCTGGTTTAGAAAGTTGTATGCGATTATTCTGGAGCTGGCTGTGTATACAACGGCAGCTGGTATGGCTTGGCAGGTTATTGTGAATGTCTGCCCGGAGACCAGTAAATGGTATAAACCACTTTGTGTGCTGATTACAATAGGTGCATATGGTTTTACTTACTTAGGACCTTTTGCCATTTTGATGAAGTTTGTAAACCTGGCAAGCTCTTATGCAGGCGTTCTTCTTATTGTATGCCTGCTTTACACTAAAATCGTTCGTGAACCTAAGATGCTTGCTGCTCAGAAAGAGAGTGGAACAGCCTCAAAATAAAAAATGATTACCATAGTATGATAAAATTCCAGCCAAATAAATGATGGGGGCCATCGAAAATAGGATGCGTTGTGACTTATGGGGTACAACGCATCCTATAAATTTGTAAAAGAATGATTAATAACAGCCATGTTTTCTTTTGATATTGAGTTCTACCACTTCTCCTTATCTAACTGAGATTGAGAGTGCACAATAACCCGGATATCTGGTTTACTATGTTAAAGGTTAATATATATTGCTA
>CAMQZX010000343.1 GCA_947039785.1 uncultured Lachnospiraceae bacterium
CGATGCAGCGTAGTCTCGTGGGCTCGGAGATGTGTATAAGAGACAGGTATGATTATAAGGAATTCCTGCGGAAATTCTGTGTGCTGAAGGAAGAGATGCAGGTGGATCTGGATTCCTTTGACTATATTTTTTACAACTATGGTATGGAGATGTATGGAAACATGCCGCTGATTGAGCCTCAGGAGACGAAAGAGGTGAATCGGATTGAGGATTTTGTCATTGTGATTGATACGTCCATGTCCTGTAAGGGAGAACTGGTACGGCGCTTTCTGGAAGAGACCTACAGTGTGCTCAGTGAGGCTGAAAGCTTTTCCCGCAGGATTCATATTCACCTGGTTCAGTGCGACGAGCGGGTGCAAAACGATACGGTGATCACCAGCTGGGAGCAGTTGAAGGCTTATATGAACAATTTCCAGATTGTCGGGCAGGGAGGTACGGATTTTCGTCCGGCTTTTTCCTATGTGGATGATTTGCTCCGCCAGGGTGTGTTCCAACGGCTGCGGGGACTTATTTATTTTACGGATGGCTATGGCAGATATCCGGTGAAAAAACCGGTTTATGAGACGGCCTTTGTGTTTATGAAGGATGATTATCAGGATGTGGACGTACCACCCTGGGCCATCAAGCTGATTTTGGATGAGGCAGATTATTGGAAAGGAAAATGATTATGAACATCAAGAGAGCAAAAGAAGAAATCAAAGATGCCATAGAGGCATATTTTCTGAAAGATGAATACGGCGATTACGTCATTCCCACTGTTCGTCAGCGTCCCATTTTGCTGATTGGTGCACCGGGAATCGGAAAGACACAGATTATGGAGCAAATTGCCAGGGAGTGTCGTGTGGGACTGGTGTCCTATACCATTACTCACCACACCCGTCAGAGTGCCATAGGTCTTCCCTTTATCTCAAAAGAGAATTTTGCTGGACAGGAGTACGCGGTGACCGAATATACCATGAGTGAAATTGTTGCATCGATATATCAGAAGATGGAAAAGACAGGGATAAAAGAAGGAATTCTTTTCATCGACGAGATCAACTGTGTGTCAGAGACGTTGGCTCCCGCCATGCTGCAATTTCTTCAGTGTAAGTCCTTCGGTAATCATCAGATTCCCCAGGGCTGGCTCATTGTAGCGGCTGGTAATCCGCCGGAATACAACAAATCGGTCCGGGAGTTTGATGTGGTGACCATGGATCGTGTGAAAAAGATTGATGTGGAGCCGGATTTTGAAGCCTGGAAAGTCTATGCTTACCGGGAGCACATACATGCCGCAGTGATTTCCTATCTGAATACAAAGCCTCTTCATTTTTATAAAATGGAGACCACCGTGGACGGGAAATTTTTCGCCACGCCCCGTGGATGGGAGGATTTGTCCAGGCTGATTCAGGTTTATGAAAAGTTGGGAAAGTCTGTGGATCGGGATGTGATCGTCCAATATCTTCAGCATCCCAAGATTGCAAAGGATTTTTCCAATTATCTGGAATTGTACTATAAGTATCAGACGGATTATCAGATCGAAGAGATTTTTCAGGGACATATCCACGAGGGAATGCTTAAGAAAATTTCTCACGCCTCCTTCGATGAGAAATTGAGCGTCATCAGCCTTCTGCTGGCAAAGTGCAGCAATCAATTTCGAATGTACTGTGAGCTGGAAGGAGTCATGACCATGCTTCACAGTCAATTGCTTCTGGTGAAAGAGGGTCTTTTGGGAGTTCAGGGAAGTCAGCCACTGGTATTTCTGGAGGATGTTCAGCAGCATCTTCTGGCAGAGAGGGAGCAGAAGATGAGGGCAGAATTACTGACTGTAAGTGAGAAGAAGCGGTACTTGGAGGTGGAAGATTTCCTTGGTGTGTGTATTGTACGGGCAAAAAAACAGGGACTGGAAGACGGTGCGGCAGTATTTCAAATGGTCAGGGAGAACTTTGCACGAAAAAAACAACGGTTTGATGAAAGCTATCAGTTGGCGGGGAGCTATCTGGAGCGTTCTTTTGATTTCCTTGAGGCGGCTTTTGGAAGCGGTCAGGAGCTTGTAACCTTTATCACAGAGTTAAATACCAATTATTATAGTATGCATTTTCTCCAGCATTACGACTGTGAACGGTATTACCAGTACAACAAAAATCTTCTGTTTGAGGAAAATCATCGGGAACTGATTCAGAAAATCGACGTTTTATTGTCATGAAAGTGTTATAGTTACGGAAATAGCAATGTGCTTGATCAGGGGTGAGAGTTTGTATAGAGATGACTCTCATTGGTTAGGTTTACAAAATGAGAAAACGAATGTGAGGAGGATTTCAATGAACGAGAATCAAAAAGATACGAAAAGAATCATGTCATGTGCAGATTGTGGTGTGATCAATTGTGATATGCAGGACAAAAGCTATCCGTCCTTCTGCGTGACCACCCATATGGAGAAGGAGCTGCGTCAGCAATCCATTGATTTGTACAAGGATGAAGAAAATCGCAAGGTTATGCAAAATGCAGCCAGAGTAGAGTATGAAGGCTACATGAAATGGTGCCGTGTCCAGGAAATCATTGAATTTGCAAAGCGTATGGAATTTAAGAAAATTGGAATTGCCACCTGTGTTGGTTTGATTCGGGAGACCAGAATTCTGGCAGATATTTTGAGAAGCCATGGCTTTGAAGTCTATGGCATTGCCTGTAAGGCGGGAACTGTTCCTAAGGTGGAAGTGGGAATCGATCCGGCCTGTTGTGAAATCGGAAATAACGCATGCAATCCGATTCTACAGGCAAAGGTACTGAATCATGAGAAAACAGATTTTAATATCGTCATGGGTCTGTGTGTGGGACATGACAGCATGTTTTACAAATATTCTGAGGCACTGGTGACTACCCTGGTAGCAAAAGACCGTGTAATGGGACATAATCCGGTGGCGGCACTTTATACAGCTGGCTCTTATTACGGTAAATTAAAAGCGGAAAGAAAAGAAGAGTAGGAGTGTGGTTTCACGCGTATCGGAGGTGGCCGGTCTCACTTAAACTAACCCGGGAACACGTTCCGGCTGGGGGATATTTATTGTGACTGCTAGTTGCCATGCATGCGTAAAAAGGTCCGGCAGGTTTTTCTAAGTATTGGAACAGGGAAAGAGAGTTATAGAAATTTGGCTTTGTAAAACAAAAGTCACATAGATAATTCTATGCGACTTTTCACATGGAGCATACGGGACTTGAACCCGTGGCCTCCACACTGCCAGTGTGGCGCGCTCCCAACTGCGCTAATGCCCCATAACAGAGGATCTGTCTCTTATACACATCTGACGCTGCCGACGAAGCTAGAAG
>CAMQZX010000344.1 GCA_947039785.1 uncultured Lachnospiraceae bacterium
TAACGGAGGATATACAATGGAAAAATTGATTAACAGAGAATAGATTGCGGAAATATGAAAGCCTATGAACCTTTTGTACGATAAGAAGGAGAATGATAGATGAATCAAGGAAAGAGTATGCTGCGGCTATTAGCTGGGATGCTGCTGGCAACGGTGCCTATGTCTCTGAAGTGATCCGAGGCGGAATCAAGGCAGTGGACCGGGGACAGACAGAGGCGGGCAGGTCGCTGGGTCTCGGGTACAGAGATACGATGCGGTTTATCATTATTCCCCAGGCGGTGAAAAACATCCTTCCTGCTATGGGAAATGAATTTATCCAGTTGATAAAGGAAACTTCGATTCTGGGTTATGTGGGAATTGTGGATCTGACGAAGGCTTCCAGTTACGTGTCTTCCAGGACATACCAGATGTTTATCCCCCTGGTGGCAGCAGGAATCTTATACTATTTGATCGTAAAAATCTTATCTGTGCTGCTTAGCAAATTTGAGAGGAGATTGAGAGAAAGTGATTGATGTAAAAAATCTGAAAAAGTCTTTTGGGGATGTTCATGTCTTAAATGGTGTTAATGTCCATGTGAACAAGGGAGAATGCCTTTGTATTATCGGTCCTTCCGGTTCTGGAAAATCCACATTTTTGCGTTGTCTGAACCTGCTGGAGACTCCCAATGAGGGAGAAATCATAGTGGATGGTCAGGAGATTCTGAACAAAAAGCTGAATGTGGATCAGTATCGGGAGGGGCGATGACCTTCTGATCATCAACGCTGACCACGGCAACGATTCCATCGACACAGATTACACCAGAGGGATACATCGATGTATGAAAACTTCTCTTTTGGAACAATTGAAATAATAATTAAAATGGCTGGACTGCAAGAAAATATTCTCAAAAGCAGTCCAGTTTTCTTATTCTGCATTTTCCTCATCCAAAAGCGGCAGTCCTGCCGTGCTGGTGACGGGGAGGGAGAAGGAGATGGCTCCTGCCGGTGTTTTGATTCCGGCTTTTTCCATGATGGCTTTCATAATGGCGTTTTTCTGTGATTTTTGTACCACGATGAAGATCATTTCTTTTTCTTCTGCCAGAGATACACCCAGGAATTTTCTGGCTTCCTGGGGACGGGTTCCTTTGGCGTGGATGACTGTGCCGCCTGGTGCGTTGGCGCTGCGGGCAGCATCCATAATGGCGTCTGTGTATCCGGCGTTGGCGACAGTGATCAGTAATTCATACTTTGTATCTTTCAATGTGCTTTCCTCCTCAACGATTACATTTTGATTCATGGTCAGATATTCCAGGACTTTCTTGCCTCCGATACTGCTTAAGGGAATGAGAAAGGCGATTCCCCGACCAGGCAGGTCGATGCGAAGGTCTGTCTGCAATTCACGTTTGATATTCTTCCAGGTTTCTCTTGTAACCACAGAGAAAAAGACGATTTTTTCCGTGGCTTCCAGGCCCATGTAATCCAGCAGAGCACTGTTGGCAGTTCCCTCGCCCAGAGTACCGAAGTTTACGTGGAGATTGTTTCTCTCATAAAAGCTTTTAAACTGATTGCGGTTGTTTCGGTCCGTAATCATGGTCATTAGGTAAATCTCACTCATAAGAAATTCCTTTCGTAATGATTTTACAGTGATTGGGTATGCGGTGCAGGTTTATAACTCAATGATTGCATTCTCATCCAGAGTATCCAGGTAGTAGGCTGTTTTCTCCTCCGGCTGCTGACCGCGCATGGATTGTATTTTATATACCGTTCCCAGAATCTGTATGGTGATGAGGGGAGTCATGGCAACCATGGCAACCACGCCAAAGGCATCGGTTACAATGTTTCCGCCTACTGCCTCACAGGCTCCCATGGCAAAGGGAAGCAGGAAGGTGGCAGTCATGGGACCAGATGCAACACCGCCGGAGTCAAAGGCGATGGCGGTGAAAATATTGGGTACGACAAAGGACAAAATGATGGCAATGGCATAGCCGGGAATCAGCATCCAGGAGATAGAGATTCCGGTAAGTACACGTACCATGGCAAGGCCAACGGACAAGGCAACGCCGATGGAAAGGCTAGTGCCCATGGCTTTCCCGGAAATGGCTCCTGAAGTAATTTCCTCAACCTGTTCCATCAACACATAGACGGCGGGCTCCGCCTTGACGATGAAAAAGCCGATGAGCATACCGATGGGAAGAATCACCCAACGGTAAGGCAGGGCCGCCAGTTTGTTCCCTAGGTAATTTCCGGCAGGCATGAATCCAACGTTTACGCCTGTCAAAAACAGTACCAATCCAATATAAGTATAAGTCAGACCAATGATGATTTTTAACAGTGTTCGTTTTCTCAACCGGAGAGACACCAACTGGAATAAAAAGAAAAACACCACGATGGGCAGTATGGATACCGCAATTTCCTTCATATACTTCGGAAATCCGATGGCAAAGTAGTACCACAATTCCACAGAATCCTGAATATCCGGTATGGTTGTGGGGGAGTATGCGGCATTGTCCGGGCGATACAGCATACCAAGCAGAAGTACTGCCACAATTGGCCCGATGGAACAGAGTGCCACAAGGCCAAAGCTGTCGTCCTCTGCATGCCTATCGCTTCGTACTGCAGAGAATCCCACACCCAGCGCCATAATAAAGGGAACGGTCATAGGTCCTGTGGTGACACCGCCGGAATCAAAGGCAACTGCAAGAAAATCTTTGTGTACGAAGAGTGCCAGAAGAAAGACAGCGGCATAAAATACAATAAGCATTCGACTTAAGGATATGGAAAACAGCATACGCAGCATGGCAACTACAAGAAAGCAGCCCACGCCAAATGCCACAGCAAAAATCAGGGTAGAATTTGGGATTGAAGGAACCTGCTGGGCCAGTACCTGTAAGTCGGGCTCTGACATGGTAATCATAAATCCCAGTGCAAAACACAGCAGGATAACGGTGCCCAGATTGCGGGAGTGGGCAAGTTTTGTACCGACCCGCTCTCCCATTGGAGTCATGGAAAGTTCAGCTCCCAGTGTGAAAAACATCATTCCGACGATAAGAAGAACAGCACCGATAATAAAAGACAATAAGATGCTGGGAGGAACAGGGACAATGGTAAAACTAAGCAGCAGCACAATGCCGATGATGGGCAGGACTGCTTTTAAAGCTTCTTTCAGCTTCTCGGTAAGACGTGTCCGATAAAATTTCAAAAGCATTCTCCTTCCTGTTATGAATTCTGTTGATGGCTTATCATATGTAAGCAAAAATTCGTATAGTATTCAGTATACAGAAATTGTGAAAGAAATGAAAGTTTAGGTTTCTTAACAAATG
>CAMQZX010000345.1 GCA_947039785.1 uncultured Lachnospiraceae bacterium
TAGAGAAGCAATACCTCGTCGGTATAACGCTTAATCAGACTGGCATGTCCTGAAGTCAATGCCGTTCCAAGGGAAGCCACCGCGTTGGTAAAGCCTGCCTGGTGCATGGAAATCACGTCCATATATCCCTCACAGATAATCAGCTGCTTCTTTCTGGAAGTTCTGGCCACATTCAACCCGTAAAGATTTCGGCTCTTATCGAAAATCTTGGTCTCCGGAGAATTCAGATACTTGGGCATCCCATCTCCCATCACACGTCCGCCGAAACCGATGACCCGGTTGTTCACATCCATGATGGGAAAAATCACACGATTCCAAAATTTATCATACATTCCCCTTCGCTCATCCACATTAAACAAGCCGGAATCCCGCAAAAGATCATCACTGTAGCCCTTCTTTTTCAGATACTTATACAGATCATCACTGTACTTGTCCGAATATCCCAGCCCAAATTTCTGCATAGTCTCATCGCTGAGTCCCCTGTTCTTCAGATACCGGTATGCTACCTTACCGTTTTCCCTGCGCAGATTATAATAAAAATAGCTGGCCGCCGCCTTTTGAATTTCCAGAAGGCTGTTTCTTAAATTGGCCTGTTCCTGGGCTTCCTTGGAATAATCCATCTGGGGCAGCTCCACACCGGCTCTGTCAGCCAGAAACTTTAATGCCTCCATAAAAGTAAAATTTTCATATTCCATTATAAATGTAAATACATTTCCGCCTGCTCCGCATCCAAAGCAATAGTACATCTGCTTACCCGGACTTACGGAAAAGGAAGGCGTCTTCTCATTGTGAAAAGGACACAGGCCAAAATAGGAACTTCCCTTCCTCTGTAATTTCACATATTGGGAAATCACATCCACAATGTCGTTTTTGGTCCGCACCTCTTCAATAATATCCTCGCTGTATCGCATAGTTACCTCCAAGCTGTGCCTTACTATACCTCCCAGGATTTGGGAATAAATAAATCCTGAAATTTCTTCATGGAATACTGATCCGTCATCCCGGAAAGATAATCACACACCACTGTCTGAGGCTTCTCTCCCTTCTTATGAATCAAATCTATGTACTCCCTGGACATGGTCTCAGGGTGTTCTGAATAATAGCGGTACAATTCTTTCAGCATATAAACCGCTTTGTCTTCTTCCTTCTTGGCCCTGGGATTTAAATATACATTCTGAAACATCATCTTACGCAAGTCCATCATAGCCTCATGAACCTCCGGAGACATCAGTATACAATCTTTTCCCTGGCTGTTTGCCACAATATCATGAATCAGAGTATTTAGCCGCTCCCGGATGGTAAACCCAAGCTGCATACGCAGGGTGATGGGAATATCATCCTCTGTAATCAGACCAGCCCGCATGGCATCGTCCATATCATGATGAATGTAAGCAATTTTGTCACAGAGGCGTACCACCTGGCCTTCCAGTGTATGAGGCGTTCCCGATGTGCGGTGATTTAAAATCCCATCCCTGACCTCCCAGGTAAGATTCAGTCCCCGCCCCTGCTTTTCCAGAAGCTCCACCACACGAACGCTCTGCTTATAATGTCCAAAACCGTCCTCGTGGACTTCATCCAGCGCCCGCTCTCCTGCGTGACCAAAAGGCGTATGTCCAAGATCGTGACCAAGGGCAATGGCTTCCACCAGATCCTCATTCAGCTGCAGTGCCTTCGCCACTGTCCGGGCTGTCTGAGAGACCTCCAGAGTGTGGGTGAGACGGTTCCGGTAATGGTCCCCATGGGGTGCCAAAAACACCTGTGTCTTATCCTTCAGTCTCCGAAATGCTTTACAGTGCAGTATCCTGTCGCGATCCCGCTGATATACCGTACGAATATCACATTCCTCTTCTTCGCGTTCTCTTCCTCGGGAATGGGCGCTATGAGCCGCATAGGGACTCAAATTCTCCAATTCTCTTCGCTCCAGACCTTCTCGAATCGTCATAAGACACCTCCCTGATTGAAAGTAATCCCAAATTAATCACTATAGACAAATCCTTCTACTAATTATATTCCCTGCTGCATTACATTTTCCTTTTTTCCTGTCAAGCTTTTTTTAAATTTTTTCACGTATAATCTGATGCAAAAAAACAGGGCCAAGCCCAAAACAGACTTCGCCCCATTTTTATAGCATAAACAGCATGATCTATACTATCAAGATAATATAAGAATTTTTATTTTGCAATAAAAGATTTACGTTTGCTTACCACGTCGAAGATAACGGCTACCAGAAGAACCGCACCTTTTACAACCTTCTGATAGTTGGCATCTACGCCCATAATATTCATACCAAGGTTGATGACACCCATCAGAGTCGCACCGATGATAACTCCAGGAACGGTACCAGTTCCGCCGTATGCAGATGCACCGCCGATGAAACAGGAACCAATGGCATCCATCTCATAGTTGGTACCAGCTGTGGGGTTTGCAGAATTCAAACGCGCAAGTACGACTAAAGCTGCAATAGCTGATAAGAATCCCATGTTTGTGTATGCCAGGAAGTATACACGATTGGTATTAATACCGGATAATTTGGTGGCTTTTTCGTTACCGCCCACTGCGTAGAAGTAACGTCCAACTGTTGTTTTAGAAGCAATGTAAGTATAAACAGCGATTACAATGGCAACCCACAGCAGGGAGTTGGGAATACCTTTGTACTGTGCCAGTCTGTACATAAAAGCAAGGATTACAACACAGATCACGATCACTTTTACCATAACTGTGCCCATGGGCTCTACAGCATAACCTTTGCTTGACTTCTGCTTTCTTCCATACATTACCACTGCTACATAGACAACGCATGCAATGATACCAGCCAGGAAGCAAGTCATGTTCAGTCCCTGCATTCCAATAAAATCAGGAACATAATTGTTAAACAGCTCCAGATAGCTATCCGGCATCGGAGCAATGGTAAGACCCTGCAGAACCACGTTTGACAGACCGCGGAAAATCAGCATACCTGCCAGGGTTACGATAAAAGGCGGGATACGCACATAGGCAATCCAGAATCCCTGCCATGCGCCAATCAAAGTTCCCACAACAATCATAATGATAATTGCCAGATATACATTCATTCCTTTATTTACCATAAGCTGTCCGCCAATGGCACCTACGAAACACACAACAGAACCAACCGATAAGTCGATGTTACCACCTGTCAGAATGCAAAACAGCATACCAGTTGCCAGAATAAATACATACGCATTCTGTGCAATCAGGTTGGTTACGTTCTGAGGAAGCAAAATGGCTCCGCTTTTTTGTGTAGCAAAGAATATAGTAACCACTACAAGAGCTGTC
>CAMQZX010000346.1 GCA_947039785.1 uncultured Lachnospiraceae bacterium
CGCTGCAGCGTAGTCTCGTGGGCTCGGAGATGTGTATAAGAGACAGGTATTATAGCCTTGCTCCACTGCTGTTCTAATCAATCCTGGTGCATAACAGTCGCCAATCCATGCAAAATCAATGACTGTTTCACGAAGCTGATCAACAAGTTCTGCTCTTGGCTTCATACCGCCCGCTGAAATCGCTGCATCTGCTTCTATAGTAAAGCGATTTCCTTCCTTGTCTTCACAGACAACGCCGTTGTCCAGAACCTCCACACATCTGGTATTCACCCGTACTTCAGCTCCGCTCTTCTTAATGTTGAACCACAGGGCATCGATCTGCATTGCTCCCGTTCCAGGATATGGAGCATTAGGTCCGGATGCAATGGCATCGCTCATTTCAACCACGATTGCTTTCTTTCCCTGCTGTGCAAGACCGATTCCGCACTCTACACCGGCGAATCCACCGCCAATGACAACTACTGTCTCACCTAAGTCGGGCATGCCTTTTTCGTAATAGGTTACAATATTCATTGCTTTCTCAATGCCTTTAATTGGTGCATTTATCGGATCTGCTCCCACTGCTGCAATCAGCTTGTCCGGACGGATTTTTTCAACAAGCTCCGGTGTAACTTCTGTATTCAAACGTACATCAATATTGCTTCTGGCTATCATACGCTCCAGATATTCTTCATACATTTTTACACGAATCTTAAATGGTTCTTTATCAATTACAGGCAGTAAGCCTCCAAGTCGATCCTGTTTCTCACAGAGAATCACCTCATGTCCGCGCTTGGCTGCAGTTAATGCACACTGCATTCCCGCCGGGCCTCCTCCTGCAATCAATACCTTTTTCTTTGATTTTGCCGGAAGCAATGCAAATTTGAAGTCACTTTCCCGTCCAAATTCAGGATTCACAGAACAATGGCATGGAAGATCGTAATATCCACCCGTATAACATGCCATACATCTCAGACATGGACAAATTTCATCCACTCTGCCCTGCATTGCTTTATTTGGAAGATCCGGATCTGCAATCAGAGCACGTGCGCAAAGCACATAATCAATCATTCCCTTCGAAATCCATTCCTCCATTGCATGGGGATCTGTGATAGAGCCCACCGTTCCTACGGGGATGTGCAAATGCTTTTTAATTTCTGCTGCTGCTTCGATATTTTTTCCTTCCGGTATATCAAACCAGCTTGGATGTGAATATGGTGTTGTCTCCGGATAATGCAGAGAGCCGGCTGTAATATGAATCATATCCACCCCATGTGCCTCCAGCATCTTGCAAAATTCAATGCTGTCTTCCAATTGATAACCTTCGGTAAGTCCTTCTTTCCAGGAAATACGATATTCAATCAAAAAATCCTTTCCGCAATACTTGCGGATGCGGTCCGCAATCATAAGTCCAAGACGTGCCCGGTTTTCCAAACTGCCGCCAAACTCATCTTTTCTCTGATTCAGAACCGGTGAGAAGAACTGTGAAACCAGCCAGCCATGGGCTCCATGTACCAGAACCTTTTGAAAACCGCAGTGTTTTGCCCGAAGAGCCGCTTTTCCATAAGCGTCAACCACTTCCTCGATAACTTCTTTCGGCATCTCCTTAATCTCGTGGGTACGCTTTCCGTTACCATCTCCCTGATCGAAAGTGTCAATTCGATCACTGGGACCATAATTAATACGATTATCATCATGGAAGTGCATTCCCGCATGATTAATTTCAATAGATGGAACGGCACCATGAGCTCTGAGCTTTGTGGCAAGCGTATAAATACTGGGTTCACTTCGCTGATCATAGAGCTTTAGCTTCTTGCTCCACTCAACAAGACCCGTCTCATGCACAAAACCATCACCCAGGTTGATACAGGCTACTCCACCTTTTGCTCTTCGCTCCAGATATTCAAATGTGTGATAATCAAGATAGTTATGATCTGTCAATTCTTTAAATGACGTCGGAGACATCATAATGCGGTTCTTAAAGGTTACATTTTTCACCTTCAAGGGACTAAACAGATTTGGAAAATATGGATTCATGAAATCTCTCCTTCCTATGTTTTATGTGCTTATAAACCTTTTTCTTTGTATGCTTTCCCAATTCGGCTGACACATTCCTGCATGATGGCCCTTGTGCAGCCAATATTCATACGAATAAAGCCTTCGCTTAGCTCACCAAAAGCATTTCCCATTTCAATACCTACGCCAGCTTCCTGAACGAAGAATTTCCAAAGCTCTTCCTCGCTCATTTGAAGCTCCCTGCAGTCAATCCATATCAGATAAGTGGCTTCCGGTCTATGGCATTTGATTTTGGGTGCATGCTGGCGAAGCCCTTCCTCTAGCAGCCGATAATTTTCCCACAGATACTCCATAAGTTCATCAACATAGTCCGCACATCCTTCATTTGAATATGCTGCCTCCAGAGCCACTGCTGCAAATAGATTAGGAATAAAGA
This sequence comes from uncultured Lachnospiraceae bacterium, assembly GCA_947039785.1. Taxonomy (GTDB): domain Bacteria; phylum Bacillota; class Clostridia; order Lachnospirales; family Lachnospiraceae; genus JALFVM01. The sequence continues at coordinate 2,432 of CAMQZX010000346.1, forward strand.
AAACTGCATCTGCATTGTCAAAACGTTTCCGCATAGCATCATTGCTTGTAATAATCGTGCTGATCTGCAATCCGGCAATGTTAAATGTTTTGGAAGGTGCCATAGCTGTAAGTGTAATATTTCCGATTTCTTCACTTAAGGATGCAATGGGAATATGTTTATGCCCGGCATAAATCAAGTCTGAGTGAATCTCGTCAGAAAAAATCATAACGTTATGTTTCAGACAAATTTCTCCCACCTTTCTCAGCTCTTCTTCTGTATAAACACGCCCAACCGGATTATGAGGGTTGCAGAAAATCAATAACTTGGCGTCGTCCCGTGATGCCAGCTCCTCCAGCCCTTCATAATCAATCACCCACTTTTCCCCATCATAAATCAGGTTATTTTCCAACAATGTTCGTCCATCACTTACAATCGTATTTTTAAATGGATAATATACCGGCGGCTGAATGATCACTCCATCGTTTTTCTCCGTAAATGCGAGCACTGTCCTGTTAATTGCCGGAACCACTCCTGCACTGTAGGTAATCCAGGATGGATCAATCTTCCAGTTGTTACGCTTCATCTGCCAATCTGCAACAAACCTGGACGAATCTGGATTCAAAGTGCTATAAGCATAAATGGGATGCTGTGCTCTCTCGGCAATACTGGATACAATTTCTCTGGGACATGGAAAATCCGTATCAGCAACCCACATGGGAATTACATCAGGATTGTCTGGAAATTCTTCTTCAAGAGTGTCCCACTTAAAACTAAATGTTCCTCTTCTGTCCGGCACGTTGTCAAAATTGTACTTCATGAAATAAATCCTCCTTTCTTTTTATTTTAATCACATTTAT
>CAMQZX010000347.1 GCA_947039785.1 uncultured Lachnospiraceae bacterium
GTGTGGTAGACTGTACCGGTCCCTGGAGCAAAATGACAGGGGAAATGGCGGGGATTGATGAACCTGTATGGCATACAAAAGCAGAGGCATTTTTCTTAAGCCCTCCCGGGAAAAAACTGGATTATGTATTCCCGGTGCTGAAGTACCCGGCATTTTATGCCCTGAGAGCAGGAGACAACATTTTCATCTGCAAAGCCCATTTGTCCATGGATTTAAACAACCCCATGCACGCAGGCTGCTGGAATCCGGATGAGATCCCGGCAACTGGCGGTACGGATGACTATTTTATTGAATTTCTCTTCGAACAATTGGAAACAACGGTTCCAGGTATTGTGGACAGCGGACTGGTTTCCTCATGGCTTTCCTATCGTGCGGAAACCAGAGATTTCCTGCCTATTTTAGGAGAGACTCAGTTGGAGGGATATATGGTAGCATCTGGTTATGGCGGCAACGGTGTCATTGAAGCACCTGCAGCCAGCCGTGATATGGCTAAATTTATCATGACAGGCGAGAAAACTCCTCTTTTGGAGGATTGGGCCTTCATGAGACTTGCCGAATAAATAATTGATGAAAACAAACGGAGGGAACCATGAAAATTATTGTATGTATAAAACAAGTGCCGTCTTCCAGTGAAGTCACTGTAGATCCGGTAACAAATAATCTGATTCGGGAAAAGGCCGGAACGATGATGAATCCCTCAGATTTAAATGCGTTGGAAGCCGCTTTACAGTTAAAAGAGCAGATCTTAAGTGATAAAAGCGCAAAGGGCGATTGTAAGATTACGGCAATCACCATGGGCCCTCCGGATGCCCAGGAAGTGTTGCGTACAGCTATGGCCATGGGAGTAGATGAGGCATGTCTTCTTACAGACCGGTATTTTGGCGGCAGCGATACCATTGCAACCTCCCAGGTAGTGGCTGCCGGTATTAGAAAATACGGAGAGTTTGATTTGATTTTTGCAGGGGCAGAGTCCTCTGACGGTGCCACTGGTCAGGTAGGACCTATGGTTGCTGAAAGGCTATCCATCCCCCATATTTCTTCTGTGGAAGAAATTAAGATGGAGGATCAGGAATTGATTTTAATCAGGAAATTCCGGCAGACCAGGATAAAACTGAAAGCATCTCTTCCGGCCCTTGTGACAGTAGGATACGGCTCCAATGAACCAAGACTTACCACGTTGCGTTCCAATATGGCTGCTAAGAAGAAGGAAATTACAGTATTTACCAATGAGGAACTGCAATTGCCACTGGATCGGATCGGGGCAGCAGGTTCTCCTACTGTGGTAACAGAATCCTTCCGGCCTCAGATTATCAATACCTGTGAATTTTTATCAGGAGACGCCAGAGAAATTGCAGGTAAGATTTTGGCACTTATTGAGAAGGAGAGGGGAGATCATACATGACACAGGGAATTTGTATTTTTGCAGAACACTGGAAAAGAGAAATCAGTGCTGTGGTTTATGAGTTGATAACTGCAGCAAAGCAATTGAAAGAGGTCACTGGAGAACCTGTTCAGCTGATGTTGGCGGCAAAAGACTGCCAGGAATTGTTAAAGCAATTGGAAGGATTTCCTGTGGATGAAATTTATGTGGCAAAGCTGGAAGAGGATTATGATTTCCAGGAAGATGTCTTGTCAGATATCTATGAACAGATGCTGAGGAGTATACAGCCCAGCTGTGTGTTGATACCAGCCAGCGATGTGGGAAGGTCCTTATTTCCCAGAGTTGCCTGCAGGCTTCGGGCGGGAATGACAGCAGATTGTACGGAATTGGAAGCGGCAAAACGAGAAGATGGAAGTTTCTATTTACGCCAGATTAAGCCCTCTTTTGAAGAAAATGTAAAGGTGTGTATTTGCTGCAAGGAACAGGTATATCCTCAGATGGCCACTGTGCGTGAAGGTGTATATGAGGCTTGTGAAGCAGTGGATGGGGATAGTGGAACGAAGGTGCAGTATCTGGAGGTTTCACTGCCCGAAGCATCCGGAATTCAGTTTATGGAGGAACTTTCCTGTGAAGACAGTAACGAGAAGCTTCAGGCGTCTGAAATCGTAGTGGTAGGCGGAAAAGGGACTTTAAAAGAAGATAATTTCCGGTTAATGTGTCAATTTGCTGACAAGCTGGGGGCTGCTGTGGGCGGTACCCGTCCATTAATGGATGAAGGAAAGATTCCTTTTGATCATCAGATTGGACAGACTGGCTGTACTATCAGACCGAAAATCTGCATTTCTTTTGGAGTTTCCGGTGCTATTCAGCATACGGAAGGAATTAAAAACACAGATTTATTTCTGGCAGTAAACACTGCAGAAGATGCGCCTATTTTTCAGGTTGCCGATTATGGAGCTGTGGCAGACATGAAACCGATTTTGCAGTGTCTGCTGGAAATGATAGAGAATGGAGGATGTAATAGTGGAAACTGAATTTGATTTATTAGTCATAGGAGCAGGACCGGGCGGATATGTGGCTGCCATCCGTGGAGCACAGCTTGGACTTAAAACAGCGGTGTTGGAAAAGAAACATGTGGGAGGTGTCTGCCTGAATATTGGGTGTATTCCTTCCAAAAATCTGATTTCCAGTGCATCATTGATTGGGGAGTCTTGCCGTCTGAAGGACATGGGAGTATCCGTGGAATATTCCGGATTTGACTACAGCAAAGTCCACGCTCAGTCCAGAAAGACAGCGGATACTTTATCTAAGGGAATTCAGTTCTTACTGGATAAAAATGGAGTGACTGTAATTCCCGGTGAAGGCAAAATTACAGGGGCCAATGAGGTTACAGTAAATTCTGCTGAAAAATTGGCTGCAAAAAATATTATTGTTGCAACTGGTTCCCGTCCAAAACAAATTCCTGGTTTGGAGTTTGATCATACTCAGGTGTATTCTTCTGATGATATGCTGATGTGCAGCACTCTGCCTAAAAGCATTTGTATCATTGGCGGCGGAGCTATTGGATGTGAATTTGCATATATCTTAAATTCTTTTGGGGTTAAGGTCACTCTGGTGGAGATGACAGAGCATCTTCTGCCCAACGAAGATGGGGAAGTAGCTAAAACGTTGGCTTCCTCCTTTAAGAAAAAAGGAATCTCTGTACAATTACAGTCAAAAGCGGTTATACCTGTCTCTTATACACATCTCCGAGCCCACGAGACTACGCTGCAT
>CAMQZX010000348.1 GCA_947039785.1 uncultured Lachnospiraceae bacterium
CGATGCAGCGTAGTCTCGTGGGCTCGGAGATGTGTATAAGAGACAGATATACTTTTTACAGTATAATATACAAATAAAGTCAGTAGTTTATTTTTGATTTGCATGGTGATATGATAGGTTCAAACATAAGGAGGAAACACAATATGAAAAACTTATTTACATCTGAATCAGTTACGGAAGGCCATCCGGATAAGATATGCGACCAAATTTCTGATGCTATTTTAGATTCAATATTGGCGGAGGACCCGCAGGCCAGAGTAGCCTGTGAAACAGCAATAACCACTGGAGCAGTATTTGTATTGGGAGAGATTACTACGAAGGCTTACGTTGATATTGAAAATATTGTTCGCAAGACAATAAGTGATATTGGGTATAACGATCCCCAATATGGGTTTGATGCAAACACTTGTGCAGTGATCACAACAATCAAAGGTCAGTCTCCTGACATTGCCTTGGGCGTAAATAAATCCTTTGAAGCGCAGCATGGCAGTACCGATAAAGTGCTGGGAACCGGTGCCGGAGATCAGGGGATGATGTTTGGATACGCCTGCGATGAGACGGAGAATTATATGCCGACTCCGATTGATTTAGCACATAAACTGACTAAAAAATTGACAGAGGTACGAAAGAAGGGGCAATTGCCATATCTTGGACCAGATGGAAAGTCACAGGTTACAGTGGAGTATGATGGAGAGGGAGTCCCAATGCGCGTTGACACAGTGCTCATATCCACGCAGCACTCCCCAGATGTCGAAATGGCTAAATTGGTAGAAGATATTACTGAGCAGGTGATTAAGACCACCATACCGGTTCATTTAATTGACAGTAATACGAAGATTTATATTAATCCTACGGGAAGGTTTGTCATTGGTGGTCCGCAAGGCGATACAGGCTTAACAGGTAGAAAAATTATAGTTGATACTTATGGCGGTTTTTCCAGACATGGCGGCGGCGCATTTTCTGGAAAGGACCCGACAAAAGTAGATAGGAGTGCAAGCTATGCGGCAAGGCATATCGCAAAAAATTTAGTTGCAGCAGGAGCAGCACTGAAATGTGAAATACAGTTATCTTATGCAATAGGTATGGCCCAGCCTATATCAATTTTGGTAGATACATTTGGAACTGGCATTATAAGCGATGACCAATTAGCAGATTTGGTTTACAAGGTTTTTGATTTAAGACCAGAAGCGATTATTGCAAACCTTAATCTAAGAAGGCCACTTTATCAACAGACAGCGGCTTATGGGCATTTTGGAAGGGACGATATTGACCTACCATGGGAAAAGCTTGATAAAGTAGATGATATAACAAAAAGACTGAATAGGGAATAATGAAAGGAGATTTTTATGCACTATACAGGAACGATTTGGAGACCACCATATGAAGCATATTCCGCTTTAATCCAGGTTACGGCGGGGTGTACACACCACAGTTGCAAATTCTGTACTCTTTATGAGGATTTACCGTTCAAATTTAAAATGAGTCCTCTGAAGGAGGTCGAGGGGGATCTGGAAGAAATGAGTGGGATGTACAAAAATGCGGAAAGAGTATTTTTTACCGGTGCAAATCCGTTTGTTTTAAGTTTTGATAAGCTTAAGACATTAGCGGGCATGGTTAGAAAATATTACCCGAAGGTTAAGTCAATCGGATGTTTTGGGAGGATAACAGATGTTACAAATAAAACGGTTGATGAGTTAAGAGAACTGCATAAACTGGGATACGATGACATTACCTTTGGAGTGGAGACCGGCTATGATGAGGCGTTGGCATTCATGAATAAAGGCTATGATTCTTCGGAAATTATTAGGCAGTCAAAAAAAATGGATGAGGCTGGCATGGGATACCATTTCTTTTATTTAACAGGCATTGCTGGTAAAGATAAGGGACATGAAAATGCGGTAAAAACGGCTGAGGTTATTAATCAATTACACCCTAAGATTATTGATGCTTCAATGCTAACAATCTATCCAAACTCCGAACTGTACCAGGAGATCCAGAAGGGAAATTGGGAAGAAGAAGGAGAAATAGAAAAACTTAAAGAACTTCGCACCCTAATTGAGCATCTGGAACGAGGAGAGTATTTTGCTACAGATGGGGCTTCTAATATGATACAGGTGCGCGGGAACTTACCAGGCGACAAAGATAGAATGCTTAAGAATCTGGACAGACAGATTGAGAACGCTAATGAGAGTTATCTTAGGAAGTACAGAGAAAATCTGCCGCATCTATAAAATAAATATCCAGCAGCTACACTGTGGCGCTGGATATTTTTAAAAAATAAAGGAGTGTGTTATGTTACAAGATATCAAACCTCATTTATTAGACAATCAATTCAGAGAACTCAAACCAACGGCAGATGATTATTTTTTTTCTTTTAAAGCAAATAAAATCTTGCTTACGATTGGGGAACATAATGCTGTTACTCTCCCGTTTTTTGGTGATTTATATGCTTCACCGGAAGAAGTGGAAGGACTTACAGAATATCTGTTTTCTATTGATAACAGGCATTTTTTCTTGATTCGGGATCTGGAATATTTAGATTTAAAGGGTAGAACATTAACTTATCTACCTATTAATACAATATATAAATTAAAGGAGAAGTGGCAAATCTTTGCTGGAATTACGGCGTATCACCTGAACGGCTGGTATAGTAAGCGGATTTATTGTGGATATTGTGGAAACACATTAGAAAATAGCATTCATGAAAGAGCAAGAATATGTAATGAATGTGGAAATATTGAATATCCGATGATAGCACCCGTGGTAATGGTGGCTGTAGTTCATGAGGGGAAATTACTGTTGACAAAATATGCGGATCGGGATTTTGATCTTCATGGTCTGGTGGCAGGATTTGTAGAAATTGGTGAGACATTAGAGGAAGCAGCCCAAAGGGAAGTAAAGGAGGAGGTGGGATTAGAAATAAGTGATTTAAAGTATTTTGGCAGTCAGCCCTGGGGGATATCAGGGTCAGTTATTGTCGGATATTTTGCTGAATTAAAAGGCAGCGAGACCATTTGTTTAGACCAGAAAGAACTTTCTGATGCTGCCTGGTTTGAGCGGTCAGAAGTACCACATGAATTAAGCGATTTGAGTATTACTTATGAAATGATTGAGGCATTTAGGAACAAAGAATATTGATA
>CAMQZX010000349.1 GCA_947039785.1 uncultured Lachnospiraceae bacterium
AAGTCCCAACTGGATGTTGGGTACTGAAACCCTACACTTATATATTAGGAGGAGATTGAGATGGAATTGTTTGATTACAGCAAGCTAAATCAGGAAAGGGAAGAGGAAGTGAAAAAAATTCCGGCGGAAATTCTGGAAGAGCCAATGAATCAGGAGTTTCCTGAAGGGGTTGAGGAAATGGCTGCACTTCTGACATTCATTCCTGAAGAACAGCGGTTAAGCGCGATTCAGGGATTTATCGGAGCTACATTGGTAACATAAAAATGAAAAATGGATTGGATAATTGAAAAAGAAAACAATGTGAGGAGAGAGGAGAGCACTTATGGAACTTGGGGCATGGGCGATTATTCAGGAGTATCCTTCCCTGTTGGGATTGATTCCGATGATTTTGTATATAATATTGGCATTTAAGAAAAATGTAGATCCGGTAATTCCTTTGCTGATTTCGATTATCGTTGGATGGGTACTTACTGGTAATGGAGTAACGGTATTTGGCCAGCAAGTGGGACTGGCATTGTCCAGTGTACTGGGACAGGTTGGTTTTCTGGTGCTGGAAGGTGCAGGATTTGGTATTGTATTAAAAGAGACGGGGGTAAGTTCTACGATCTGTAAATGGATTGTAAATAAAGTGGGAGTTAAAACACAGAGACAGGCATTGGTTGCGCTGATGGTATGTGAGTTTATTCTGTCAGCCTGCATTGGATCTGCCACAAGTGCGGCAGCCATCGCAATGCCGGTATTACTTCCTTTGCTGGCAGCAACAGGCGCAGCTCCTGTTGCCGCTACGGTAGGCTTTATCCTTTCCGGTCTTGCCGGAATGCTGCTGGCACCATTTGCAGCACCGAATATTATGGCAATGAGTCTGACCGAACTGTCTTATCCGCAATATCTTTTATTCGGAGCAGGACCTTATCTTCTGGTACTGTTGGTTACCTGCTATGTTTTGACTATGTGGGTCAACAAAAAAGTGCATAAAAATAACGAAGCAGAAGTTTATGAAATTTCCGCAGGAGAACAGAATATGAGTGGAGAGGTAACAGTTTTAGAGAAAAGAGCAACCGCTGCTTTTGCTATTACTTTTATTGTAGCAATTGTATATGCAGTGGTTACCCGCCAGGGTCTTGCTTATACTATCTTTGTTTTGCCGTTTTTGGCACTGGTAGTTGCAGTGGCAGCTAAAATGAAGATGAACGACTGTTGCGAAGCGTTTTACACAGGCGCGAAAAGTATGATGGGTATTTATTTCACCCTTGTTTTGTATCAGCTTTTGGTAGATGTGGTAAATGTAGCCGGTGGCTTTGAAGCGTTGAGTAATCTGTTTGTTGGAATGGTGGGAAACAGTCCATCCAAAACCATGGTTATGCTGATGGGAACATTTGTAGGTTCCTTCGGTATTAACGGAGGGGCAGCCGCACAGATGCAGATTATCCATGAATTGTTCATGCCGATGATCCAGCAGAATGGATTGAGCATGGGACTGTGGTCCATCGTACTGGTTGCCGGTTCCTATGTAACCAGTGTTGTATATCCCAATGCGACCGTCATTGCTCCTTTGGGTATTGCAAGAAGTAAAGACTTCAAAAATATGATGGTCTGTATGTGGATTTCAGCAGCAGTAATTCTTATCTTTTGTGTATTATATTCCTTCATTATGCCAAGACTGATTGGCTGATAGTTGAAGAAAGCTTCTCAGGTAAAGAAAAAGAGGCTGTGGCACAAATTCGTAACGGAGGTTGTGCAACGGCCTCTTTTTTATCACTATTATTTGATATTTAAAATGTTTTCGACAGAATCTCAGAAAACTGTATATGGTAATCATGTTGTGAAACGAGACTTTCCGTAAGATAATCCAGGAAATCTTTGTATTCCAGGTCAAGCTTCCGCTCTGTCAGCCAGGAGAGTTCTGTAGAACGAGTCATGTTATCTGGTTCGAAAGGAATCATTTTATATCCGTCACCATAACACCGTTCAAAGAAATCCTCCAGAATAAAATTGGCAAATTGATCGCCGTGAGCACATCGGGCAACTGCTCCATAGTACTCCGGATAGTCATATTCATGAAGATAAGTGGGAACGAAATGATTTTGTTCACATAAATCATCATTGAGTTTTCTGGTGGGCTGGTGCTTTTTTAGTCCGGTAAGTCCAACGCCTTCCAAATCTTTCAGACTGATACTGTCATGGGATGCCAGAGGGTGGCCGGAAGAGACTGCAAGCATATACCGTTCGGTGAAAATACTGCGGTTGCTGAGACGATCATCGCGAAGAGGAGGACAAGTAACAGCAAAATCAATCATACCGTTTTTCAGCATCATGGTAAGTTGCTGAGTATCTGCGAAGATTTTTTTGATGGTGATATTCTTCCAGGAATTTAAAAGTCCGTTCATATATAACGTGGCAAAAAACATGGCGCTGAGACTGAAACCGATGGTGACATACTGTTCAGTATCATGCTTGCGAATGTCATCTGCCTCCTGGGTCAGACGGTCATGGGCATTTTTTAATTCTTTGAAATGTTCATGAAGCTTTTCTCCGGCAGGGCTGATAATCAGTTTTTTGCCATCACGGTAGAAAAGCTTGACTCCAAGCTCACTTTCCAGCCGTCCCAGGGCAAGGCTTAAAGCAGGCTGTGAGATGTATAATTCAGAAGCTGCTTTGCTGAGATTCATATATTTTACGATTGTGAGAAATTGCTTTACCTGTTGATAATTCATGATTCAGATCAGACCTTTCAAAATTTACAGATTTTATTGCTATTAATAGTAACATGAATAAATAAAAGTTTCAAGGAAACAAATCTGGCAGGGGAAGGATGATATTTTGTGAGTTACTGTTCACGCACCACTGTCCCGCGAGGTGTTTTGTGCTGATGGCACCAAAATCCCGAGACATGCACATCACAGAATGTCCGCTTTATTAAAGGTGATTATAAGTAAATGTTATTACATGCTTTAATATATAAAATGGACAATTTACGGTGAGATGATAAAATTTAATTAGAAGAGAGAACAGAGGAAGCAACAAAACAGATTTTGAATATCTGCTTTGTCAGAGAAAGCCTGCTAATAAAAAGTCAAGTACTTTTTGAAAAAATTTCAAAAATTTTT
>CAMQZX010000350.1 GCA_947039785.1 uncultured Lachnospiraceae bacterium
TTTCTGTGGCACTGATAACTTCATTCAAATAGTCCCACGGTTTTTTCCAATAATGATTGAAAATGCAACAGGGGTTTGTTGGATTTTCAATGATTATTGGAAAAAACCGTGGGACTATTTGAATGAAGTTATCAGTGCCACAGAAACAGTGTATGAACAGAATGACCATACCATTGAATTGTCGGAGCCTTTAAGAAAAATAGAGAACCAAATGAATCAGATTAAAATGTCAGTATTGCTAAGCCAGAAAGCGGCAAAAGAAGCTGAGGACAAAAAGAATGAACTGGTGATGTATCTGGCACATGATATCCGTACACCGTTGACAACAGTGATTGGTTATTTAAGCTTGCTCGATGAAGCTCCTGACATGCCTGACTTGCAGAAAGAGAAGTACGTGGGTATAGCTTTAGAAAAAGCGGAGCGGCTGAAGAAGCTAATCAATGAATTATTTGAGATAACCCGTTACCATACACAGCGGATTAAGATTAAAAAGGAATCTGTGGATTTGTACTGTATGTTGGTACAAGTTATTGATGAGTTTTACCCGATCCTGAGTTCCAGAGGAAATACAGCGAAGCTTCATGCTGATAAAGAATTAACAGTATCTGCTGATCCAGAGAAATTGGCGAGAGTATTCAATAATCTTTTGAAAAATGCTACGGCATATAGCTATCCCAATACAGATATTGATATATATGCAGAAAGAGACAGTGATAAATTTGTTATTAAATTTCAAAATCATGGACAAACGATTCCGCCAGAGCAACTCTCGGCTATGTTTGAAAAATTTAATCGTTTGGACGAGGCACGGATGTCTGATACAGGTGGTTCCGGTCTGGGACTTTCTATTGCAGAAGAAATCGTTCACCTGCATGGCGGCGAAATTACTGCAAAAAGCGAAAATGATATGATTACCTTTATATTATCACTCCCTGCTTTTCCTTAGGAAAAAATGTACTTGATGTTAGGAGTTCCTTAGGAAATTACCCGTTCCAAATTAAAGATTTCAATGCCCTTATTCAGTACAATAAATACTGAGCAAGGGCATTTTTGCAATATTTAAAAAGGAGCGATCATTATGGAATTAAAAATTGAACATCTCAGCAAACAGTTCAAAGATAAGAACGCTGTTAATGATGTCAGTCTGACACTCACATCCGGCGTATGGGGACTATTAGGGGCAAATGGTGCAGGAAAGACTACACTTATGCGAATGATAGCAAACATTATGACGCCTACCAGCGGAAAAATCTATTATGACGGCGAAGATATAAGCAAGATGGGAGAGACCTATCGGAATTTATTTGGGTTTTTACCGCAGGATTTTGGATATTCCCGTGATTTTACTGTTAAGGATTATCTGGAGTATATGGCTGCATTAAAAGATGTTCCCGCAAGGGAAACTGCAAGGAAAATCAACCATCTTTTGGAGATACTTACGCTTTCAGATGTGAAGGGTAAAAAAATAGCAAAACTGTCGGGGGGAATGAAACGCCGGGTAGGAATTGCCCAGGCTATGCTAAATGATCCCAAGATTCTTGTAATGGATGAACCAACTGCAGGTCTTGATCCGGGAGAACGTGTGCGTTTTCGCAATTTTATCTCTGAGTTTTCTCATGACCGCATGGTACTGATTTCAACACATATTGTATCCGATATTGAGTATATTTCAACTCGTAATGTGATTATGAAAGATGGAAAAATTGTAAATGTTGGTACAACAAGCGAATTGGTAAAGGAAATCGAAGGAAAGGTTTGGCAGGGACTCATACCAGCCTCGAAATTGCCTGAATATGAAATGCGTTTGCGAATTATTAATCAGCGCAGCGAGGATAATGACAAAATATCGGTTCGCTATCTTGCAGAACAATCAGGGATTGAAGGCTCGGTCACTGTGTCCCCCCGGCTGGAGGATTTGTATCTGTGGGTGTTCCCGCAGGATGGAATAGAAAAGGAGGAAATTTAATATGCGGATACTCAGTCTGGAAATAAAGCGTATTTTGAAATCACGGCGCACTTTGATTTTACTTGCAGTTGCAATGTTACTTTCGATTGCAATGGCGTATTTGCCTATTTCATTTGAAGGGATCAATAGGCCAAATGGGGATGGAACCGTTACGGAACTGGACGGATTGGCTGCAATTAAGTATAAGCGTGATCTATATGCTTCCATGAATGGGGAAGTGACGCCACAAAAGATCAAAGAAGCGATACAGACCTACCAAGACTGTGTTAATGAATATGGTCCGGTGGAGGAAGAAGGTTTTCCGCTAGAAGTAAATATTGAAAAAATCGTACCGATTCGTCCCTTGTTAAAAGGCTTGGCAGAGGTATTTGCAGATCCTCTAACGGGTATTGGTGCTGATTTAATGGATATTAATCCCGATGATATAGACCAGTCTTATTACGAAAAATGTGCCAAGCATCTGAATGATGTCATGAAAAACGAACAAAGGGACTATCCAACTGCGCAGCAGAAAGCAAATGACAAATATGCAAAAGTTGAAAAACCATTTACGTTATATGCAGGGATGTCTAAAGATGCTATTGACTATATTGAGCTTTATATTTTGTTTCTGGCAATTTTGTGTGTTGCGATTACAGCTCCGGTTTTTGCCAACGAATATCAGACGGGATCGGATAGTATTTTGCGGGCAACCAGGCATGGACGTGTGCGGCTGGCTATTGCAAAAATTCTGGCTTCCTGTATGGTTTTCATAGTAGTTTATATTCTTGGAATGACAGTGCATTTGTTTATACTGAACTGGGCATTTGGAACGGAGTGTTTAAAAACATCTGTTCAGATGTTGTATTCGATTATCAATCTGCCGAATTGGAATCTGGGGCAGTTACAGATTATTCTGGTAGCGGCAGGACTGTTATCCATATTAGCAACCATTAGCTGTACGCTGTTTTTGTCTGCAAAATGCAAGGATTCCTTAACTGTGATGTTGATTTCGATTGTGGTTTTATTGACGCCATTCTTTGCTTATGCGGCAATCGGAGGAGCTACATGGATTTCCAGTATTTTGCCTTCAGCGGGTATTGGTATGCAGAATAATTTCTTATATCAGCTTTTAAATTTTAATTA
>CAMQZX010000351.1 GCA_947039785.1 uncultured Lachnospiraceae bacterium
TACACTTCTAGCTTCGTCGGCAGCGTCAGATGTGTATAAGAGACAGTGATGACACCGCGCGCGAACAGACAGCAATCTGTTGTCTTCCTTGTCATCAGACGCATATAAAATAATCAGTATTTTATTATCTCATTAATATACCGCTGCAAAATATCACTATAAAACTGTTTTTGCATTATTTTTCAAACCCGGCTAAAGGTTTTCTCCAGCTCTTCCATTTTCTTCAGTTCACGGATATATAAATCCTGTGCCAGCCTCAGGCTGATTTTAAGAAAACGTACCCGACATCCCGGCATACTCTGTGCCAGGATGGACAAATCCACGGTAGCCACCGTAGCAATCTTGGCATATCCTCCTGTACTCTGACGATCTGCCAGCATGATAATGGGCTGGCCATTGGGAGGTACCTGAATAGAGCCAAAGGAAATTCCATCCGTATTGATGTTTCCATCTCCTTTGTGCTCAATGGGATCACACTCAATTCTACATCCCATACGGTCAAACTCATTGCTGATCACACCGGTATGCCAGAGGAACTGACGTATACCTGCCTCTGTAAATTCATCATCCTGGGGTCCCAGTACCACACGAAGTGTAATCTCTCCCTTAGGAAATACCTCCTGAGGGATTTTGCGCTTCTCCATATTTGGAAGCTCTGTCTTAGGATTTACAAAACCGATGACATCGCCTTTTTCAATCTTACGTCCTTTGCCGTCAATACCGCCCAGCTTATTACGCATCAGTGTAGCCTTGCTTCCCATAACCACCGGCACATCCAATCCACCTGCGAATGCGATGTAGCCACGGCATCCATTTCTCATTCCGCCAAAGGAGAGTACATCGCCTTCTGATACAACCACTGCCTGATACATGGGAATGGCTGCCCCATTAATTCTGGGGGTCAAATCGCCTCCTGTAATGGCAATGATATTACTCTTCTGAAACCGAAGCTGCGGTCCCATAAAGGAAATCTCCAATGCACCTTCTTCTCTGGAATTTCCCACCAAAATATTTGCCAAATGGAAAGAACGACCGTCCATAGGACCTGCCGGAGATACTCCATCCTGCTGATATCCAAATCTTCCTTCATCCTGAACGGTTGTCAGAATTCCTCCGTTTTCCACTAAAATTCCCATTAATCCACCGCCTTTTCATAGGTTTTGCACTTGAAAGTACCCTGCTCAACCTCTCTTCGAATCTGCTGATACTCCCGCTCTGTGATAGGTACATGCTTCACCCAGTCTCCGGAATGAACCAGGAAGGGATCTTCCTTGCTGTAATCGCAGATATCAAGAGGGGTAGAACCAATGATATTCCATCCACACGGCTGATCAAAAGGAATCAGGTCAGACAGATTTAATTGTACTACAATGGATCTCGCAGGAATATGTACTCTGGGAGTCTCTCTCCTTTTAAAGTGAAAAGGCTCCTCAAATCGTGCCATATAGGGATGCCCCGGTGCAAATCCCAACATATACACGTAATATTCATGCTCAGAATGCATGCGAATCAGTTCATCCGTAGACACATTCTCAAAAGCTGCACAGTCTTCCAGGTCTGGTCCCAGCTCTCCGCCGTAAAGGATTGGAATCTCTTTCACAACCTGCTTTCCAATTGCCACGCTTCCCATACATTTACATTCAACACGTTCCTTCAAGGCCTCCACTAATTCCTCATACCGGATAATCTCCGGACGGTAGTGGATAATCAGCGAAGAGTAGGTAGGCACGGTCTCGGTAACTCCGCCGATTGGATTCTGATTCAATTCCTCCTGAAGCAGGCGGACTTTGCCATTGATCTCCAGACTGATTTCAGACCCAAATTCCACAGATACTGCCTTATCTCCGGCAATAAGAAATCTTACATCCATCTCAACTGTCCCCTTTCCGGCACTTTTTGTGCCTGATTTTCTCAATGTAATTATTATAACATGGCAATAATATTTAAAAAAATAAATTATTTTCCTTAAATATATTAACTTTTTCTATATTTATACATGGATATGAGACGTTCCTCATTCATTTCTAACAAATTTTCCAGGGTGGTGTTAGATCTCAATAGTCTCCCAGTTTTCCTTTTCCAGATAAGCAGCCAGCTTTTCATCAAAAAACTCTACGGCTTTCAGCGTGGCGGCGTTGGGATTTTTGTGTTTAATCTTATAAGTGAGACGCTCCGGCGGCTGTGTCCGGTTGGCAATCTCACTGACCTGAATAGGATAAAGCTTACGCATGGCCTTGACAATGGAGGCCGGAGCAATCATCCAGAGATTTTCCTTTGACATCAGATTCACAATCAGACCGTAAGTATCCACCTGAACTCTGGGTCTGGAAAGCTTTCCAATCCACTGGTCATGCCAGATCTGATAATTGGCCTCCCAGCTAAAGAAAATCTCCCTCTCTGGATCCAGTTCATCGGTATGAATCTTCGGCTTCTTCAAAGAGGTGTCCGGCGTCTGTATCAGATACATTTTTTCTCTCAATATGGGCTTTGCCACAATATTTTTATAATGCAGATGGTGGTAAACAAACCCCACATCAATGTCATGCTTTTCCACCAGATCATAAATTTCATAAGACTGATGTGTCTTAATGCGCATATCCATCGGACAGCCCTGATAAAGCAGCTCTGTATACAGATTTCCTAAAATGGTAGTACTAAGGGTATCTGTACTTCCAATGGTGAGAAACAGGCGCTCCTGCCCATGCTGCAGCATCTGCATCTCCCTCCAGAGAGAAATCCAACGCTCCGCAATGGGAATAAACTCTTCCCCCTTCTCCGTCAGCTCGATTGCCTTGTATCCCTTTTTTCTGGTCACAAGCTTAATTTTCAGCTCTTCCTCCAGAGCTTTCAGCCGATGGCTGACTGTGGGCTGAGACAGAAATAAATTCTCAGCGGTTTTGGTAATATTCTTCGTCTTTACGATCATCAAAAATGTCTCTACTTCAGCCAGATTCATAGCATTTTCTCCTTCCCCTCTGTGAATTTTATATCATATATGGACATGCCCATGTTCATCCGGATAACACTGCGTGCAAGCAGGTTCACATACTGATTTTTAATTATTCATTTTTTCTATTGC
>CAMQZX010000352.1 GCA_947039785.1 uncultured Lachnospiraceae bacterium
ATTTATATGTTTATATCCGTTCCAGCTTCCGATACTCCCGATAAAACAGCGCCGAAGTGGTGGATACTGCAATCACATCTGCAATCGGCTCTGCCAGAAATACTGCCATGGTCTGGTCGGTAAACACATGGGGTAAAATGTAAATCAGTGGAATCAGCAAAAGCACTTTTCTGAGCAAGGCCAGAAATACGGACACCTTGGCATTTCCCAATGCGATAAAGGTTTGTTGACAGGCAATCTGAATACCGAAGATCAAAGACGCCGCCATGTAAATGTGTAGGGCCCATTTGGTGAAGCCCGCCAGCTGTGGGTCGTTGGTGAAAATTCCAACAAACAACTGAGGAACCATCATACAAAGCAGCCACATACAGCTTGTGAACAGCACAGCCACTTTCAAGAGCAGTCGAAAAGCGCTTTTCACCCGGTCGATGTTCCCGGCCCCGAAGTTAAAGCTGATAATCGGCTGTGCTCCCTGTGTCAGACCATGCAGAGGCAGCATGGAAAACTGCATGACGCTGGAGAGAATAGTCATAGCTCCCACTGCCATATCACCGCCGTACTTTAAAAGACTGGTGTTAAAGCAGACGCTTAAGATGCTCTCCGTAAACTGCATGATAAAGGGAGCCACGCCAAGAGCTACACAGGGAAGTACCACCTTGGACTGAATCTTAAAATATTCCCGTCTCAGACGAAGAGTACTCTTGGTTCCCATTAAAAACCGCAAAATCCACACACAGGAAATTCCCTGAGAAATAATGGTGGCAAGGGCCGCCCCCTGTACACCCATGTGCAGCCCAAAAATAAAAATCGGGTCCAGGATAATGTTGCACACTGCTCCGATGGCCACCGTGAGCATGCCGGTGCGGGCAAAGCCCTGGGCATTGATAAAGGCATTTAACCCCAGCGCCAACTGTACAAATATTGTACCGCAGGAATAAATCTTCATATAATCCCAGGCATATGTAATTGTATTTTCACTGGCTCCAAACAACAGCAGGATGTCCTCTCCAAAGGCAAGAAACGCCACTGTCAAAACGACTGACAGTCCACACAGCATAGCGGCGCAATTTCCCATGATACGCTCTGCCTCCTTTGGAAGGCCCTTTCCCATCATGATGGACGCTCTGGGCGCGCCTCCCATGCTGACCAGTCCTGCAAAGGCAGAAATGCACATGATCACCGGCATGGTCACGCCCACACCTGTCAGGGCACTTGGCCCTACCTTGGGAATATGACCGATATACATCCGATCCACCATGTTATACAACACATTGATCAATTGAGCCAGAATAGCCGGAAGCGCAAGTTTAAACAAGAGGCTTCCAATCCTGTCCTCCCCAAGATTGGCTTCCTGATTCTTCTTTTGAGCCATGTTCCGATCCTTCATCCAAATCCTTCTTTCTATATATTTTTGTCCTGATGTACTGGGTCATTTGTATTCAGCACACTCGTGTGACTATACTAATAAAACATTATACCGTAATTTTCACTAACTTCAACCGACAGGGAAGAAAAAATATGATATAATGAAGCGTAGTCCATACATTTCACACATACATTGGGGGGCATTCATGACAAAAGGGAAAGCTACATTCCAGAAAATTGATAATAATAAGAAAATATTTCAGGAAATCTTAAAGCAATTAATCGAACAATTGCGGCAGGGAACACTTCACGCAGGAGACAAACTCCCTCCTGAACGCGCTCTGGCTATCAGTCTGGGAGTATCCAGACCGGCTGTTCGCGAGTCCATACGGGCTTTGGAGGTGCTGGGGATGATCCGAAGCATTCAGGGCGACGGCAATTACCTCGCCGATGATCTGGACAACTGTCTGATTCGTCCTTTGTCCTTGATGTTCTCACTGAGCCAGTCACAGATTGAACAGGCTCAGGAGCTGCGTACCGGACTGGAAATACAGACTGCTGTCCTGGCTGCCAGAAAATGTACTCCCCAGGAAGCGGCCGCACTCATGAATATCTTAACTCGCTTAAACAACAGCGAAGACCGGAAAGAGCGGGGGGAGCTGGATCGGGAGCTTCACTATAAAATTGCGGAAATTGCCGACAATCAGCTTATTTTAAGTGTTCTGCAGGCATCCTCCAATCTGATTGACAGTATCATCATTGGAATGAGGACCAGACTGATGACTGATGAAGACCTGGATAAGCAGCATCAGATTCTGGTGAAGGCTATTTCCTCCAACAATGAATCCCTGGCGCTTCGCGCCATGCAGACACATATGAAATCAGTAACCGAAAAAATCCAGACCTTCCAGGATCATGTTCGGTCAGAAGGGGTATGATTATTTCGCTCTGTAATAAATCTGCTTCTGATTATTTGCATCGGAAATCTTGTCTACTTCGTAGTCATCCAGGGATTTGATAAAAGGCGTAAGCTTGGAGTATCCAAAGTTACGAACGTCAAAGTCCGGCAGACGCTTGGAAAGCTGATCGCCCAGTTTGCCGGAATAAATCCAGCCGTCTTCGTCGGAAAACTTCTCCATAATGGCATTGATGTTCTGCTTTACAATATCCAGGTCGGACTGAGGCTTAATCTCCTCCTGTTTGGGAACTGCCACTTCTTTTTTGACCGTTTTGGGTTTGATTGCAGTTCCCTTCATCGGTTTGACAGCAGGCTTCAGATTTTCACGTTCCTTTCTCTTCGCTTTCTCCTGATTGGAATACAAAATATCCAGATATTTAAATTGATTGCAGGCAGCAATAAAAGGCTTGGGAGTCTTGCTCTCTCCCATTCCAATCACCTGCATTCCCGCCTCACGAAGTCTTGCCACCAACCGTGTGAAATCACTGTCTGAAGACACAATACAAAATCCATCTACCGTTCCCGAGTACAATATATCCATAGCATCAATAATCATGGCGGAATCTGTAGCATTTTTCCCCACTGTATAGCTATACTGCTGCATGGGAATAATGGAATTATCCAGTAGCACGGATTTCCAGGATGCCAGCTTGGGACTGGTCCAGTCTCCGTAAATACGCTTATAGGTTGCAATTCCACTATTTGCAATTTCATCTAAAATAATCTTTATATAC
>CAMQZX010000353.1 GCA_947039785.1 uncultured Lachnospiraceae bacterium
GAAAAGGTCCACCGGACCTTTTCACGCATGCTTGGCAACTTAGAAAAGGTCCACCGGACCTTTTATTCCCAGAAAGAATAGCCAAAAACAGTCATTCAACTGTTTTTGACTATTATATTCCCATCTGTATTAAATGCCCTATGAATAGTATACCTGAAAAAGAGTAGTATATCTATAGAAAAAAGGATTTTATTTTGATGAGAATCGCAGGGAATTCAAATGAAAACAAAAAGAGGAGAAAACACACATGAAGCACTCTCGCACCAATGTACTGGTGATTGGAATGGCACTGTTTTCTATGTTTTTCGGTGCCGGAAACATTATTTTCCCCCCTTATCTGGGGTTGGAATCAGGAACTCAGTGGGGGCTGGGATTTACCTGCTATTATCTGGCAGACATCGGTCTGTCCATTGTAGCAATTTTTGCAATCTTAAAATATAAAGGAGATTCTGACCGGCTCATGGGACATCTTGGACGAATTCCCGGCATGATCATGCTGTCGGCCATTATTTTGTGTATCGGGCCGCTCATCGCAGTGCCCCGTACGGGAGCAACTACCTATGAAATGCTTGTGGCGCCGGTCTTTGGAGATGTACCTCCAGTAATCGCCATGTTTATTTTCTTTGGTATTATTTTACTTCTTACAATTAAAAAGTCCTCAGTGGTGGATATCCTTGGAAAATTTCTCACACCGGTATTATTTTTGGGGCTTCTCTATCTCATTTTCAGAGGTATTGTCTCTCCCATCGGAACCATCACCGACATCTTCAGAGCAGATTCTGTGGTTCTTTCCGGAGTTTCTGCCGGTTATCAGACCATGGATTCACTGGCAGCCGTTGTCTTTGGTATCATTGTATTCAATACCGTTCGTGAAAAAGGTTACACCGAAGAAGGCCAGCAATACAAAATTGCCATGTACTCCAGCCTTGTGGCAGCGGCAGGTTTATTCCTGGTCTATGGCGGTCTGACCTATCTGGGAGCCACCTCCACCAGCAATATGTCGGGACGTCTCTTAAGAACAGAATTGATGATTTATATCACACAAACGCTTTTGGGACAATTCGGTGTCATACTCCTGGGAATCGTGGTAGCTCTTGCCTGTATTACCACAGCCGTGGCCTTAATCAGTGCCAGCGCGGACCATTTTTCCAAAATATCCGGAGGACGCCTGAAATACGAAGCTCTGACTATTTTCCTCTGTCTGTTCAGCGCTGTGGTATCCACCATAGGAACCGACCAGATTGTGTCCATTGCCTCTCCCATACTGACGCTTCTGTATCCGGGAATGCTGACCCTGATTCTTTTATCGTTCTTCACAGACCGAATGAAAGATGACCTTATGATCCGCTGCGCTGTCATTGGAGCTATTGCACTCAGTCTCTGCGACATCCTGTACAGCTGGGGCCTCCCCCTGAATTTTATCACCTATCTGCCCCTGTCCAAAATCGGGTTTGGCTGGATACTGCCTGCCATTGTGGGCGGCATCATCGGAGCCATCCTTTCACATATAAGACAAGTCCCCAGGTAATCCCCGGGGACTTGCAGAAAGTCTTGCTTAAGACTGAACTGCTTTTGGCTGACTTGCAATCTGACGTCTCTCCTTGCCTGCTCTGCGGAAGCTTGCAAAAACAGAACCGGATATGTTATGCCATACACTAAAGATAGCTCCCGGCAGTGTAGCCAATGGATTGGCGGCAAAATTGGCTGTTGCCAAAGATACGGCAAGGCCGCTGTTTTGCATTCCCACTTCAATGGCAATGGCTGTTGCCTTGGTATAATCCACCCGGAAAATCCTGGCTGCCATAAGCCCCAGTGACATACCGAATACATTGTGAAGCATTACCACACCAAGAACCAGCAGTCCACAGGTCAGAATCTTATCCACATTACTTGCCACAATTCCGGCAATGATCATAACAATTGCCACAACGGAAATCAGCGGCACCATGGAAGATACCTTCTCCATCTTTCTGCCCAATATACGGTGCACCACAATTCCCAGAAGCACCGGTACCAGAATTACCTTGGTTACAGAAATAATCATTGCCTTTAAGGATACATCTACCCAGGCGCCTGCCAGCCAGTAAGTCAGAAACGGTGTCATAACAGGCGCTAACAGTGTGGATACAATAGTCATTCCCACAGACAGTGATACATCACCGTCAGCAATGTAAGTAATCACGTTGCTGGCAGTACCGCCCGGACAGCATCCCACCAGAATCACGCCTACCACCAGATCTTCCGGTAATTTCAGCAGAACAGCCAGTCCGAATGCCACCAGAGGCATCACAGTATACTGGGCAACACATCCAATGATAATCTCTTTGGGATGGGTAAACACTGCACGGAAATCTTCCACACGGATGGTCAGTCCCATACCGAACATGGCAGCTCCCAAAAACCAGGAGGTATAGTTGGTAGCCCAGGCAAAGCCTGACGGCACAAAGAAAGCAATAACGGAAAAAACAATAATCACTACACCAATATAACGTGTCAGACAGGTAATCGCTTGTTCAATTTTCTTCATATTCTATCCCTCATCTATATCTCATAACTGAAATTGTCGATCAGTCTTGTCTTGCCGATGTAGACAGCCATAGCCACCAGAACATCTCTGTCAACAGTTTCCACGTTTTTCATGGTGAGTGCATCTACCACGGATACATAGTCAATCTTCGCCAGAGGCTCCGCCTCGATGATGCCTTGCATCTCTTTTAAAATGTCTTCGGCGGCCATTCCTTTCTGAATAATCTCCTGTCCTTTTTTGATGGCTCTGGACAGGCAGAGGGCAGCCTGGCGTTCCTGGGTATTCAAATATGTATTTCTGGATGATTTGGCAAGTCCATCTTCCTCGCGGATAATCGGGCATCCCACAATCTCAATATCAAAATTCAGATCCTTAACCATCTTTTTAATAATCGCCAACTGCTGGGCATCCTTCTGTCCAAAGTAGGCTCTGTCAGGAGTAACAATGTTAAAAAGCTTGGATACCACTGTGCACACACCTTTAAAATGAATCGGACGTGTCTTACCG
>CAMQZX010000354.1 GCA_947039785.1 uncultured Lachnospiraceae bacterium
AAACTTATTAACCAAGTAGTCTTGCTTGACTACATCATTATTATACTAGGAGGTGGAAACGTGATTGAAAACACAGCAAATATTTTAGAGGTTAAAAATCTGGAAGTTATTTATCAGACAGATTTGGAGACAGTCCATGCAGTCAATGGTGTCAGTTTTTCCATGAAAAAGGGAGAAACTCTTGGCCTGGTGGGAGAGACAGGAGCTGGAAAATCCACCACAGCTCTCAGTATCCTCCGCCTGCTGGCAGAACATACAGGTAAGATTATCAATGGCAATATTGTATTTAACAGTACAAATATTCTGGAGTTGGACAATGAAGAACTGCGAAAGCTTCGGGGAGAGAAAATATCTATGATTTTTCAGGATCCTATGACAAGTTTAAATCCGGTTCTGACCATGGGAAAACAGATTGAAGAAGTGCTGAAGCTTCATAACCATGACAATCTGACAGAAGCTCAGATTCAGGAGAGGGTGGATCAAATGCTCCGCCTGGTGGGAATTGCACCCCAGCGCAAGCAGGAATATCCGCATCAGTTTTCCGGCGGTATGAAACAACGGGTAGTCATCGCCATAGCACTGGCATGTCGTCCTCAGCTTCTCATTGCTGACGAACCCACCACAGCACTGGATGTAACCATTCAGGCTCAGGTAATGGATATGATGGAGAAATTAAAGCAGCAGTTTCACACGTCTATGATTTTGATTACCCATGATCTGGGGATTGTAGCGGAGATCTGTGATCATGTGGCAATCATGTATGCAGGAGAGATCATTGAGAAAGGAACCGTGTATGAGATTTTCGAAAATGAGAACCATCATCCTTACACGGTGGGACTGTTTGGCTCCATCCCCCGTCTGGATGATGAGACAGACCGCCTGAAACCCATTAAGGGGCTGATGCCAGATCCCACAAATCTGCCAGCGGGGTGCAAATTTTCTCCAAGATGTCCTCATTGCATGGATATTTGCAGGAAGCAGGAGCCGAAGGTATATCGAGATAAGACACATGAAGTCCGCTGTCATCTTTATCAGATGAATCAAAAGGAGGGAAAATGATGCAGACTCCGCTGATTGAAACGAGAGAGTTAACCAAATATTTTAAAACCGGTAAAGGAATACTCCATGCGGTGGATGGCATCAATCTGCAGATCCAGAAGGGAACCACCCTGGGAGTGGTGGGAGAGTCGGGATGTGGAAAGTCTACCCTGGGACGGGTGGTGCTGCAGTTGATTTCTGCCACAGGGGGAGAAATCCTTTATGATGGCAAAAGTATCCTGAAGACCACGCGGCATCAGCAGAGAGAAATGAGGAAAAATATGCAGATTATTTTTCAGGACCCCTATGCTTCCCTGAATCCACGTATGACAGTGAGCGAAATTATTGGAGAACCCATCAAAGTAAATGGGATTCTCAGAGGAAAACGGGAAATTGATGCTAGAGTGAGAGAACTGATGGATATTGTGGGATTGGCACAGCGGCTGGCCTATGCCTATCCTCATGAGCTGGATGGCGGAAGGCGCCAGCGTATTGGAATTGCCCGGGCTTTGTCCGTCGATCCCAGGTTTGTTGTCTGTGATGAGCCGGTATCTTCGCTGGATGTCTCTATTCAGGCCCAGATTCTCAATCTGATGATGGATTTGCAGGAAGAGATGGGACTGACTTATATGTTTATCACCCATGATCTGTCGGTGGTGAAGCATATCAGTGACGAAATTATGGTAATGTATCTGGGGCAATGTGTGGAACGGGCATCCAGCAAGGCGCTGTTTGAAAGCCCGAAGCATCCTTATACGCAGGCGCTTTTAAAAGCAGTACCTGTGCCGAGTCTGAAAAATCGGGGAAAGCCCAAGGATATTCTGACCGGGGAGGTTACCAGTCCCATCAATCCCAAACCGGGATGCAGGTTTACTGCCAGATGCAAATTTGCCGGTGCGGAGTGCAAAAAAAACATGGTTTTACAGGAAGTGGAGCCGGGACATTTTGTAGCATGTAAGATCTATGAGTCTGTATAGTGGTCTTGTATCGCAAAAAGTGAGGAAAAGGTATGTGGAAGACAAATCAGAATCAGCTGGTGAAAATATCTGTCCAGGGCAAGATTCATCATCCCCTGGGCGGCAATCCCAGAATTACTTCCAACGGAGAAGTGGTGGCAGTTCCCGCCATTGGAGGCATTACTTACAACGTGAAAGTGGGGGATCCTGTTTTTGGGCTGGTGGGAGATCACATCGAACCGGGAGTATCCATCAAAAATATGGATCCTTCAGAAAGCGATGCGCTGAATGTATTTGCCTGTATTGGCAATAAAGCCCGGGTGGTATCGGGAAAGGCAGAGGGAGCAGTGGGTTATGTAACAGGAATTCACGGAGGATGTGAGCATGTGATCATTTATTTTCCGGATGAAATCCTGGAGCAGTTAAAGATAAACGATGAAATCCTGGTGGAAGCTTGTGGGCAGGGGCTGAAAATTGACGAATGTCCCAGGATTCTTATCCAGAATCTGGATCCTGCTCTATTGGAATATCTGGACGTAAAGATTACAGAAGCGGGGCACATTCAGGTTCCCGTGGCAGGTATGATTCCATCTTATCTTATGGGCTCCGGAACAGGAGCGTGTCATTCCTATTCCGGGGATTATGACTTGATGACTGCTGATTGGGAAGCCATTGTCGAAAACCGACTGGAGCATTTGAAATTTGGAGATGTGGTGCTGATTGAAGATGGAGACAATACCTTTGGGCGAGGTTACTTCAAAGGCGCCAGGAGCATCGGAATCGTTATCCATGGAGATTGCATCGCTCATGGACATGGACCAGGCATCACCACGGTACTTGTGTCCAAAGAACCAGTCATTGAAGGCGTACTCAGCCACAACGCCAATATTGCAGATTTTATCTTAGAGAAGTTTTAAAGGAGAATTATTATGAAGTATATGGACTGTCTCTTATACACATCTGACGCTGCCGACGAAGC
>CAMQZX010000355.1 GCA_947039785.1 uncultured Lachnospiraceae bacterium
GATCAATATCGGTCACAACCTCCCCGTTTGAGGCTATCTATTTCCCGACAGCCCCCTTTTATTATCTTCGTGCCAGTTCTCTGGTGATTTCTTCCCAGGTTACATTTTTCTCTGCCATCAACACCATAACATGATACAGGAAATCAGAGATCTCATATTTAATCTCTTCCTTATCAGGATTCTTGGCTGCAATGACAATCTCTGTACATTCCTCTCCCACTTTCTTCAAAATCTTATCGATTCCTTTGTCAAAAAGATAGTTGGTATAGGAACCTTCCTTTGGATGTGCTTTTCTGTCTAAGATGACATCGTACACATCCTGAAACACCCGCAACGGATTGGTATCATCATATTCCTTCTTCATCAGCTCATTGAAAAAGCAGGTACGATTGCCTGTGTGACAGGCGGCACCAATCTGATCAACCTTTGCCAGAATGGTGTCATTGTCACAGTCTATGGTCAGCGATTTCACATACTGGAAGTGACCGGAGGTCAATCCTTTCATCCACAGCTCATTACGGCTTCTGCTCCAGTAAGTCATCTTTCCGGTACGCAGTGTGGTGTGATAGGCTTCCTCATTCATATAAGCCAGCATCAATACTTCGTCTGTCTTATAATCCTGCACGATCACCGGAACCATACCATCGCTGTTTAACTTAAATTCACTCCAGGGAATTTTACTCTCATAAGTTTTCACAGAAATTCCCTTCTTCTTGCAGATCTGCTTAAAGGCAGTCAGCTCGATATCAGTACGGCTTACATAGGCGCCGCTGATACCATCCACATTTGCCAGACTTTCCAGAGTATCCTGCTCGTTACCCTGATTGATGTGAAGAATCACCGGAATAGTGGAAATTTCCCCAATGGCATCCTGCATGTTGTCAAGCGCCAATACTTCACAGGCGTACTCTTCAATTACTGCCTGATTATCCTGAAATTCCTGAAGAGATGAGATGCTTACCACAATCTTATCCTTACCAAATTTCTTAGATACTTCCTCAATAATATCAATATTTCCCTGCTTGGAAAAATTCAGCACCGCTTTGGCACAGCCTGCATAAA
Source organism: uncultured Lachnospiraceae bacterium (assembly GCA_947039785.1). Taxonomy (GTDB): domain Bacteria; phylum Bacillota; class Clostridia; order Lachnospirales; family Lachnospiraceae; genus JALFVM01. The sequence continues at coordinate 1,063 of CAMQZX010000355.1, forward strand.
GCAATTTCTTCACGTCTTCCATCCGTTTCACATTACCGGCACCGATAACAGGAACCTCTGCAGCATTGCAAATTTCCTTAATCTTACCGATGGCAGCCTCATGCTCCTGATCCTCACTGGAGAAGTCAAATACAAGTATGGCATCAGCACCGTTGTCACTGTAAAAACGAGCCAGCTTCTTCACATCACCGGAATCAAACAGGTTTTTCTGTCCCCATCCGGTAACTGCCTGTCCCTGAAACAGATACAGACAAGGTATCATTAATTTCTCATTCATAAATTTACTCCTTTGTATTGCGTATCTTAAAGTGTCCCTTTGGTGGAAAGTACATCCTTGATTCTCGGGTCAAAGGAAGTGGCCTGATCCAATGCTTTGGCAAAGCTCTTAAACATTCCCTCTGCGATATGGTGATCGTTTCCTCCAGACAACACTCTCAGATGCAGATTCATACCTGCGGTATAAGAAATAGCATAGAAAAATTCCTTCACCATCTCTGTGGACATGGTTCCCATCTTATTGCCCTGGAATTCTCCGTCAAAAACAAAGTAAGGACGGCCAGACAAATCAATGGCACACAGTACAAGAGTCTCATCCATAGGTAAAATGCAGCTTCCGTAACGGCGGATTCCTTTCTTGTCTCCAATAGCTTCCTTGATGGCTGTTCCCAACACAATTCCTGTATCCTCAATGGTGTGATGATCATCCACATGAAGATCTCCTGTCACGCGGACATACAGATCAAAAAGTCCATGGCGGGTAAATCCTTCCAGCATGTGATCAAAAAATCCCACACCAGTAATGATATCAGATTCCCCTACACCATCCACATTTAATTTCAATTTAATCTGTGTCTCTTTTGTATTTCTCTCTACCGATGCTTCTCTGCTCATATATTCCTACTCCCGCTCTTTTATAATATTCTATCCTACTTCTATAATACTTCTTTCAGGTCACGGATAATCTTTGCGATGCGTTCATTCTCCATTTTCATGCTCACACGGTTTACCACCATTCTGGCAGACAGAGGACAGATTTCCTCCAGTACATCCAATCCATTCTCACGAAGGGTAGTGCCTGTCTCCACAATATCCACGATCACCTCAGACAGTCCCACAATGGGAGCCAGCTCAATGGAGCCGTTTAACTTGATAATCTCAACCGTCTGATGCTTCTTATTGTAAAAATAGTTTTTGGCAATATTTGGATATTTGGTTGCCACCCGAATCAATTGATTGTGCTCCAAAAGCTCCTGGGCCGATTTGGGACCACAGACACACATCTTACATTTTCCAAATCCCAGATCCATCACTTCATAAAGCTTACGACCTTCTTCCATGAGGGTATCCTTTCCCACAATACCAATATCGGCAGCGCCATATTCTACATACGTAGGCACATCCGGTCCTTTTGACAGAAAGAAACGGAGCTTTAATTCTTCATTTACAAATATTAATTTCCGGGAATCCTTGTCCTTCATCTCTTCACAGGTAATTCCAATTTTCTCAAATAACTCCAAAGTTGTCTTTGCCAGACGTCCTTTTCCAAGGGCAAAAGTTAAGTATCTCATATTAAACCATATCCTCTCTCATCATTTTCACATTTTTGCCTGCAAGACGCAGCTCTGTCGCCTGGCGAATCGCATCCTGCAAAGTGGCGTCATTGTAGTACACATAAGTCACCTCATTCTTCACTTCAATGGGGATATTCTGTCTGCTCAATGCACTCATCAGATTTTCCATAGGCAAAGCAAAGCCGATGGAAGATGCTGACTTTCCAAAATATTTGAGAAGATGGTCGTAGCGTCCTCCCTTGATAATTGCCTGACCGGTCCCATACGTATATGCCTGGAAAATGATTCCTGTATAATAATTAAATTTACTTAACATACCCAGATCAAAGGA
>CAMQZX010000356.1 GCA_947039785.1 uncultured Lachnospiraceae bacterium
TTCCAGAGTAGTCTCGTGGGCTCGGAGATGTGTATAAGAGAGAGTACAATAGGAATCTGGAATAGGCAAGAAATTTGTGGTAAAGTATGGATATAGATATTTTCATACTTTTAGGAGAATATTATGAAGTTACAGGAGAGAAGCTTACAGGATAAAATAGACTTATTAAATGAGAAGATGCAGGAGCTTACCAGTCAGAATGTATGCATTGCCTTCTCCGGTGGAGTGGACAGCAGTCTGCTTTTATACCTGGCAGGAAGGCATGCCAGAGAGCAGAATACCAAGGTGTACGCAGTGACCTTTGATACAGAGCTGCACCCTTCCGGGGATTTGGCAGTGGCAAGAAAGATTGCCAGAGATACCCATGCAGAGCATGTGATTATTCACCTGGATGAGCTGGAGAATCCCAGAATTTTGGAAAACCCCCCGGATCGCTGCTATCTGTGTAAAAGGATGTTGTTTGAGAAATTGATGGATTTTGCCAGAGAGCATCAGGTGCAGATTGTGATGGAAGGTACCAATCAGGACGATCGGAAAGTCTATCGTCCCGGACTGCGTGCCATTGAGGAATTGGGCGTCTTAAGCCCCCTGGAGCAGTCTGGTTTTACCAAAGAAGATGTCCGGGCCTATGCAAGCCGGTGTGGCCTGCAGGTTTCAAAGCGCCCGTCCACCCCGTGTCTGGCAACAAGACTTCCCTACTATACCAGGATTGACCGGCATGTGCTGTCAAGGATTGAGGCAGGCGAACAATATCTGAGAGATTTGGGATATTACAATGTGCGTTTGAGAGTTCATGGAGAAATTCTCAGAATTGAAGTAGACCGGGCTGATTTTGAGAAGATGACAGCAATGTGCAGCGATGTGGCAGGTGTCATGAAAAAACTGGGCTTTTCTTATGTTACGCTGGATCTGGAGGGGTTTCGCAGCGGAAGTATGGATGAAAAATTAGTTAAAAATGAGTATAAAGGAGAGACATAAAATGGAATATAATCTGGAATTATTGAAAGAAGAAGGAAAGAAAGCAGGATTTACCCATGTGAATGAGCTGAAAGCAGATACCATTGTACTGATGAAGGAAGTGCGGGACATGTGTGCTGCTAACACCTGCGGCCAGTATGGCGCCAAATGGTCTTGTCCTCCGGGATGCGGAAGCCTGGAAGAATGCCAACAGAAGGTAAGACACTATAAGACTGGGTTGATTGTGCAGACGGTGGGAGAACTGGAAGACTCTATGGACTATGAAACCATGATGGATACAGAAAAAGCCCATAAAGAACACTTCATGAGCTTTTTAAATGCATTGAAAGAAAAATATCCGGACATGCTGCCTCTGGGAGCCGGATGCTGTACTGTCTGTAAAACCTGCAGTTACCCGGATTCTCCTTGCCGTTACCCGGAGAAGGCTATGTGCTCCATGGAAGCCTATGGCATGTTGGTCAACCAGGTGTGCAAAGACAATCAGGTAGCTTATAATTATGGTCCCAATACCATTGCCTATACCAGCTGCTATCTGCTTTTCTGACAAAATTTATTTTTTGATTTTAATATCTTTATTCTCGTTTTTTTCTTCCATTTCAATGAAACGGAAGGAAAGCATGAGATAGAGATTCTCTTCAGGGTCTTCCAGGTTTGTTTCCAGAAGGCTCTTTATTTTTTCCAGACGATAGAGAAACGTACTGCGGTGGATAAACAGATCTTTAGCTGTCTTAACTGCATTTAAATGGTTGTCCAGATACAGTTTCAGGGTATGCATATAATCTGTGTGCTGGAATTCGTCCACATCCTTCAGCCTTAGAAGCTTTTCATGGCTGATCATATAGCCTGGAAGACGTCGGGTGGACTGCTCCAGAATATAGTCAAATGCCACATCATTAAACTTATGGCTCCACATGGACGGGTTCTTTCTCTCACCCAGATCCAGGGAGACAAGTGCCTGCAGGTACTGACGGCGCAGGTTGAAATGTCCAACCATCACACGGCTGTAGCCTGCTTTAAAATAACTGTCTCGGATGAAATAAATCAATCGCTCGGAAATTCCGTTCAAAGTCATTTTTGCCTTTGTCATGTTGACAAAAATGACAATATTCTTTTTGTGTGGAAAGGCGCAGGAGAAGGGAACTGCATTTTCCACATAACTGCAGATTGCTGTTTCTGTCAGATTCTTCTGGTCCAGATTGGTGATCTGAAGTACCAGACAAAGATATTCATTCCGGGAAAACCATCCCAGAGAATCCAGTCGTTGGCTGGTGGTGACATAATCTGCAGTACGGTCTGTCAAAATGGTAGACAGGATGCTGTGCAGAGATTTGTTATGCTCTGACTTCTGCGGCACCTTGTGGGAAATGGCATGTTCAATCATAGATGCCAAAAACTCTAACAAAAAGCCGTAATCTTCGTCAATGGGAATATTCATATCCAAAAGCATCAAACGATGGGTAGTCAGACCGTGCTTCTTGATATTGACGCAGAAACTGCTGGTGCCGGTAATCATGGATGGAAAGAGAAACGCTTCATCTTTCTCCCGGACACTGTTGTAGATTTCATCTTTCTTTAATCTGGTGACGTAGCCGTAAGTCTCATCTGTGGAGCCGAAAACTGGTTCATTAAACAGTCCTTTGGTATCTCCTGCTTTGGCAATGACAGTAAAATCCATTCCCACCACCACCATGGGATTGTTAAAAATAGGAAGACTGATTTCCAGCATATTGTGAATGGATTCTTCCTCCAGTCTGGAAGTGAGAAGACGCTCATGCCATTTATCAAAAGTGTTATAAATATTTTGGATATCGTTAAACACAGAGGAGGCATCTGCTCCGCAGTCGATCATGCATACATTATTGAGGTATTCCGGCAGGGCATCTGGATGAGAACCGATAAAAATGATAAAAGATGTCTTCGGAAAGCTTATTTTCTCTGTCTGAAGCCTGGTAATTAAAAGCTCCCTTCCTGGTTAGAACAAAGCA
>CAMQZX010000357.1 GCA_947039785.1 uncultured Lachnospiraceae bacterium
CAATTCAACAATTACATTTACCACGTGATCACCTATTCCACTCCCCGTTTAAAGTGTCCTTTCGTTAATGTATAGTGTTTGTTGGGTGTGACCTTGCAGCCTTTGTAGCATTCCAGGAAATCTTCTGCAATCCGTCTTACTTCCCCGGGAGATTCCAAAGTAAAAGATAGACGCAGATACAAAAAGCCCAGTTCCTTCACTTCCTCAGCTTCCTTTAAAAGTCCATAGGGAAGACTGTTATAGATCACATTGTAACAGAAATCACAATAACACTTCACTTTGAATTCCTTGGAATATCGGTCTTTCAGAGTTAATACGTCCTGATTGCGCCTGCATTTGTCCAAATTTTTCTGAATACACTGGGCGGATATCATCATTGGAAGGTAACCATACACCATCATCTCACTGTTTTCGTTGTCTCGAAACCGCAATTCTCTTCCATTTAATTCCAGAGGCGCAGACAATCGTTTGATGTTTTTCTGCCGCCAAAACTGTACACTCTCATTATTGAAGGTATAGACTCCGCTGTCTAAAATACAGTATTCCCCATATCCATGCTCCATTAACCAGAATGCCGATTCCAGATTTCTGACCAGAATTCCCGCACAGCCCAACTCCATAGCTTTGGAAATGACAGCTGCCAGACGCTCCATATCGCCTCTTCGAATCACATAGGGAAGCGCCATGTAAATCTCCTGGGGTTGAACATTGGCATCATTTCTCTCTGTACTTTTTCTGGAAATTGCTTCTAAAATATCGCAGGCAAAATCCCAACGGCAATAGATTCCCCGGATATCTGAAACATTAAGCAGAGCCTGAGCCTGTTCTTTTGTCTCACAGGCTGCCACAAATATGGGATCGGAAACTCGTTTTGCTCTCTGCCCTTCTGCTTTTGCGGGCCTTTCCTGTCTGATAACTCTTCTTGCGTTGGCTGCCAATTTCTCCTGCAATGTTTCAAAAGCTGTTCTCCGAAGCTGATTTAAGCTTCCCATGGGAAGAAACACATTTCCCCGGGCAGAAATCTCCAACCGCTCCATCTCATAAGGTGTGCCTCCAGTCTTACGCATCTGTTCTCTGACGCGCTGGATGCTCAATGGCTGCTTGACTGCTTCCTGCACCACGTCACCTTGAATTTGAACTTTTATACCGGAATATTCCAGTTCCAGTATAGCACGTTCTCCCGCAGATAAAATTAAATTACCCTTAACTTTTTCTTTCTTTTTTATAAGATTTCTTAAGGAATCACCAGTTTTTTTCTCATTGTGGAATGCCATCATCTCTTTGCCGTTGCGGATCTCATAATAGCCTTTACAGAAACCGCCCCGGTTAAAAAGAGCCTGAAGCTCCTTTCTGTCGCATTCTTCCACCCGGTATTTATTACTGTTTTCCTGATACAGATCCAGATATTTCCGGTAAATATTCACCACACCCGCAGCATAAGCCGGCTGTTTCATTCGTCCTTCAATCTTCAGCGAAGTGACGCCTGCCTCAATGATCTGGGGCAAAATATCTATGGTGCTCATGTCCTTAAGGCTCAGCGGACAAATCTCTTTGCGTCCAGTAAGAGATATCTGATCCCTGGTCACTCGATAAGGAAGACGGCAAGGCTGAGCACATCGGCCGCGGTTGCCGCTTCGTCCGCCTAAAATACTGCTGAACAAACATTGTCCGGAATAGGAATAACAAAGGGCACCGTGAACAAAGGATTCAATCTCCAGGGAAGTTGCCTTGTGAATTTCATAAATTTCTTCCAGCGAAAGCTCTCTGGCAGTCACCACTCTGTTGACGCCGCAGTTTTCCAGAAAAGCAGCTCCCCCCGCCCCAGTGACTGTCATCTGAGTGCTGGCGTGGATATGCATACCCGGAAATTCCCGCTGAATAAACTGCATCACACCGTAATCCTGAACAATCACGGCATCCAGGCCCTGCTCATAGTAAGGCAGCAGATACTCATACAGTTTTCCATATAATTCTGTATTTTTCAGCAAAGTATTTACCGTAAGATACACTTTCTTGCTGCGCATATGTGCCTCATCAATGGCCTGCAAAAGCTCTTCCTGGGATAAATTCTTGGCATAAGCCCTGGCGCCAAAAGCGGCCCCCCCTACGTAGACGGCGTCTGCCCCATATTCCAGATTCTGCATCAAACCTTCATAAGAACCGGCCGGAGCCAGCAATTCCACCATCATAGTTTCCATCCTCCCTTACACAAATTTCCTGTTACACAAGAAGAGGACGATAGCTTCCTATCATCCCCCACTAATTACTTCAATAACTCGTTCAGTTCTGATTCCAGATCTTTGACTTTTCCTTCCATGGCCTTTACCTGGCCCTCCAACTCTCTTACCTGATTTTCCAGTTCTTCCTTTTCGGATTTGGCGTTGCCAAGCTCCATCTGGAGGGCTGTCAGTTCATGCTTTAAGTCATACATCTCCTGATCCTTCGCATTCAAATCCTGCTCATACATCTCCGCCTGTTTTCTCGCCTTGAAGTAATCGTCACTGATGTTCAGACTCAACAATGTATGCTTAGTCTCCATGGGCTGCCTGGCATATCCCGGCAACGCACTCAACTCTGTTATTTTTCCATCCATATACAATGCAACCTTCTGCAGATACTCTTCACTCTCATATCCGCTCAGGGTGATAATCTTTCCGCCAATTAATACCTTTATGCTGTTTTTTGCCGCCATCGGTAAGCCTCCTTACTGTTCTTACTCTCTATTATAATCGAATTCTGTAGAAAAACAACCTAAAATTCTACAAACAGTCGGGTTCTGTAGAATTTTAGACTCTTATTCCATTACAGCCCAAGATGTTTGTACGCTAACTGCGTTGCCATACGCCCTCTGGGTGTTCTGCTTAAGAAACCATTTTGCAGTAAATAAGGCTCGTAAACATCTTCCAGGGCTGTCTCTTATACACATCTCCGAGCCCACGAGACTACGCTGCATGGGGGG
>CAMQZX010000358.1 GCA_947039785.1 uncultured Lachnospiraceae bacterium
GATTATGTCATTGCCGTTATGAGCGGCGATCATGTGCAGCGGGGAGAACCGGCCATTGTCAATAAATATATCCGGGCAGAAATGGCACTTAGAAGCGGTGTGGACCTGGTTTTGGAACTTCCCGTCCGATATGCCACGGGAAGCGCAGAATATTTTGCCACAGGCGCCGTGAGTCTTCTGGACTCTCTTGGCGTGGTAGATACCATCTGCTTTGGCAGCGAATGCGGAGATACGGATGCGCTTCTTGAGACAGCCAGAATCTTAGCCAAGGAGCCGCCAGCATTTGGCGAGCTTCTGCGGCAGGGGATAAGCAGCGGTATGACCTATCCCGCCGCCAGAGCCAATGCACTGTCTTCCTACCTCTGTCAAACCTCCTCCCATAACGTTATTTTCAAATCTATTCTCTCTTCCCCCAATAACATTTTGGGTATGGAATACTGCAAAGCTATTCTGCGGCTTCATTCTTCTTTAAACCCCATAGCAATTCAGAGAATTGGATCTTCCTATCATCAGAAATGTCTGGAAGAAAGCTACAGTTCTGCCACTGCTTTACGGGGAAAATTATACAAGGGAGAAATTGATAAACTTCATGGACAACTGCCCCCGGAGGCTTTTCATCTTCTGAAGGAAACCTTGCAGCTTCAAGAGCCTCTCCTGTCGGACGACTACTCTCTGCTTTTGAGTTACCGGCTGATGCAGGAGACTGCTGAAAGCCTGTCTGGCTATCAGGACATATCGCCGGAGCTTGCCAACCGGATTCTGGCCTGCCGTTACAACCATAACAGCTTTACAAAACTGATTCGCGAAATCAAGACTAAAGATTTAACTTATACCCGTGTATCCAGAGCACTTCTTCATATTCTGCTGAATATCCGAAGCTTTACCCTGGATTATGAACATGCTCCTCTGGTACCCTATGCCAGAATACTGGGCTTTCGAAAGGACTGCGCCCCCCTTCTCGGGGCCATAAAGGAGCAGAGCCAAATTCCTTTCATCTCCAAGCTGTCAAATCGCGAGAAGATTCTTGCTCCCCAGGCGTTGTCCATGCTTGAAGAAGATATCTGGTGCAGCAATCTGTATGAGCGTGTATCGGCCCACAAGTCTAATCAGATTTTTATCCATGAAACCAGCAGACAGTTTCCTATTATCTGACCGTCTTAATGTCTGGCTGACATCCATGATATCTGGTGATAAATGCTGCAGTGAATCATCCATACACTGGTCTTTGAATCTGTTTTTTCATCTGTAAAATACCAGAAAGCCCCTGTCCCAAACCTTTATCATTTGGAACAGGAGCTTTTTTGATAAAACGATTTTAGTTTTTAAAGCTGTGAATCGGCGCCGGAATACGCCCGCCTCTGGCAACAAAAGCCTCACAGGAATACGGATTTACAGGCATGATCGGCGCATAGCCCAGCAATCCGCCGAACTCAACCATCTCTCCCACGCCTTTTCCAATCACAGGAATAATACGAACGGCTGTAGTCTTCTGATTCACCATACCGAGAGCCGCCTCATCGGCAATGATTCCTGCCAGGGTGCTGGCGGAAGTATCTCCCGGAACTGCTATCATATCAAGGCCCACGGAGCAAACACAAGTCATAGCCTCCAACTTCTCCAAAGTTAAAGCTCCAGCTTCCACCGCATTGATCATTCCCTGGTCTTCACTGACAGGAATAAAGGCACCGCTTAATCCTCCAACTGCAGAAGAAGCCATAACACCGCCCTTTTTCACCTGGTCATTCAAAAGCGCCAGAGCTGCTGTTGTTCCTGGCGCTCCGGCATATTCCAGCCCAATCTCCTCCAGAATCTCAGCCACACTGTCACCCACAGCTGGTGTAGGAGCCAGAGATAAGTCGATGATTCCAAAAGGTACATTCAAACGTCTGGATGCCTCCTGTGCCACAAGCTGTCCTACACGGGTCACTTTAAAAGCGGTCTTTTTGATTGTCTCACAGAGTGTCTCAAAATCCTTTCCTCTCACAGACTCCAGAGCTTTCTTTACCACACCAGGACCGCTGACGCCAACGTTTATGATATTGTCCGCCTCTGTCACACCGTGAAAGGCACCTGCCATAAACGGATTATCATCTGGTGCATTGCAAAATACCACCAGTTTGGCACAGCCCAGAGAATCAGACTCCTTAGTAGCTTCGGCAGTTTCCAGAATCATCTCACCCATCAATTTCACAGCGTCCATGTTGATACCAGTCTTGGTGGAGCCCACATTTACAGAGCTGCACACCCGATCAGTACAAGACAGTGCCTGGGGGATGGAACGAATCAGGTTCTCCTCCGCCGGTGTCATTCCTTTGGATACCAGTGCAGAATAACCTCCGATGAAGTTTACCCCCACTTCCTTGGCAGCACTGTCCAGAGTCTTTGCAAGTGTCACAAAATCCTCCGGAGATTTGCAGGCTGCACCGCCCACCAGAGCAATTGGCGTTACAGAGATTCGCTTGTTGACGATGGGAATACCATACTCCATCTCAATCTCCTGGCCAACACTGACCAGATTTCTGGCCTTAGTGACAATCTTTTCGTAAACCTTACGATTTACTTCATCCAAATCAGAATCAATACAATCCAGCAGGCTGATACCCATGGTGATGGTACGCACATCCAGGTTTTCCTGCTCGATCATTTTATTTGTCTCATTTACTTCAAATATATTAATCATGACAAGTCTCCTTAGATACGATGCATTTTGTTAAAAATATCTTCATGCTGACAACGGATTACTACACCGATCTCTTCTCCAATCTGTTCAAGCTCCTGGGACAGTTCTCCCATGCTCTTGGAAGATGCAGATGTGTCTGTAATCATCATCATGTTGAAAAATCCATCCACGATTGTCTGAGAAATGTCCAGAATGTTCACCTTGTTGTTTGCCAGATAAGTACATACTTTGGCAATGATGCCCACGGTGTCCTTACC
>CAMQZX010000359.1 GCA_947039785.1 uncultured Lachnospiraceae bacterium
CTACACTTCTAGCTTCGTCGGCAGCGTCAGATGTGTATAAGAGACAGGGAGTTAGCGGCGCAGCAGTCGCAACAGTAATCGCACAAACATTTTCTTTCGTTGTGTGTATGTGGTACATGAAATACAAATATCCTGATCTTTTTATCCGGATATGGAGTTTGCAGCTGGATTTGGAGGAATTGAAAAAAAGTCTGGTAATCGGAACACCTGCTATGCTTCAACAGGTATTTGTCAGCGTAGGTTTTATGTCCATTCAGTTTTTAATCAATGGATTTGGAACTGATTGTATGGCTGCTTATACGGCAGCTTCTAAAGTGGACTCTTTTGCAGAAATGCCTGCTTTGAATTTGGGGCAGGCAATGACGAATTTTGCGGCACAGAATTATGGAGCTAAAAAAATGGATCGGGTAATAAAAGGTGGAAAGTCAGCATTGGTCATGGGAGTGGGTGTATCGGTTCTTATTTCTACTGTGATATGTTTGTTCCCTTCCAGCTTTATTTCAATATTTAACCGTGATCCGGGAGTTATACAGATTGGGAACAGTTATCTTCGTACTGTGTCGGTTTTTTATTTCGTTTTTGCAGCCATGCAGATATTAAATGGCATATTGCTAGGATATGGGAAATCATTTGTCCCAATGCTTGCATCAATCGGCTCACTTTGTCTTATGCAGGTTCCAGCAGCAATTATACTTTCAGAAACCAGTTTGGGATATAACGGTATTTGGATTGCAGCACCGATAGGGTGGTTTGGTGGACTGACGATTCGGTTTCTGTATTTCCGGTATATTGGAAAGAAGCAGAAAAATTATTCGGGAAAGTGATTATGGAACGGTTTGGCAGGGAATTATGGTCAGATACGAAGGTTATAACGCAATCGCCCAGATTAGAAGAAAGATTGAGATAAGTGTATAGAAACTGTAGTAGACAGCGGTTATGAGTTTGTGGGGTGTGGGAAGCTCAAAAGGCTGATGGCATGATTTGAAAAGCTATCAGTCTTTTTTGAGCTTTAACAGAGCCACTTATATTAAAATTGCTTATAAAAATTTATTGCGCTAAAGTTAATATACTAAAAAGTACATGTAAAGAGAGGAATAAAATTTGATTTATAGCTATGCCTAGCGCAGGAGGTAAGGATATGGAATGGTTGAAAAAAATGAGCAGTGCAATATCATATTATAGAAGAAAATGTTGATAAAGAGATTTCTTATGATGAAGCAACCCAGATTGCTTTGAGATGTTTTGATGATGAGATGTATTTCTTTATCATCTTGGGTGCTGGCTTGGGAGTAGATCATATTAGTTGAAGGTTTTTAATTGTAACATTAGTTTGATTGAAATGGCAGAGAATAGAGATATAGAGGTTTATTTCTCCATTTCTAAGACGCAACAGGAAGGGAATGTAAAGTGGATGCACTATTTATTATGATGGAGGAAGTCCATGAGGGCTTTTATGAGGAGCTAATGAAACTGGCTGTCCAGTATGGATATAGTATTAAGAAAGCTACATACGGGACAAAAGATATTTCATTTGGAGAATTAAAAATCATTCCATCAAAACGACAGGTTTTTTTAAATAACCAGGAAGTCACCATGACGAGCAAGGAGTTTGACATTTTGGAATTTCTTGCCAGAAATAAAGGGCAGGTGTTCAGTAAAGAGCAGATTTATGATAGGATATGGGGAGAATATTATGTGGCAGATGACCGGAATATTACTGCATATATCAATAAAATCCGCAAGAAGATCGAGCCGGGTCAGTCCAATCCGATTTATATTCAGACGGTCTGGGGGGTAGGTTACAAATTCAATGAGAAGATAGGATAAGCAGGGATGTATGAAATATGCAGTCTCTGCTTATTTTATAAATGATTTTACTCAGCAGCTTTAAAAGAAAGGCAGGAGTAGAAACAAATCGGATATTTATAAAAAATTTACAATCAGAAAAATTGCGTTGATTGTAAAGAAACGTTTTCTGTGATATGATAAGGATAACAGAAAAGATTTTTCTGTTACTTGAATTTAGACAAAAGGAAGGCTGGTGAGAATATGGCAGAATTGGATTTTGAGAGAAAACACGCAGAGGATTTGCAGAGACTGCGGGGATTCCGCCTTCTGGATGATGATTTTATGAGCAAAGTCTTTGAGGATAAAGCGTGTTCACAGTTTTTATTGCAGATTATTTTAGACAAAAAAGGTTTGAATGTTCAAAAGGTACACGCACAGCACGATGTGAAGAATTTGCAGGGACGCTCCATCCGTTTGGATATTTTAGCGACTGACGAAAACGGACGGGTGTATAATATTGAAATCCAAAGAAGTGATAAGGGAGCCACCATTAAGAGGGCCAGATATAACAGCAGTCTGCTGGATGCAAATGTAACGGAGCCGGGTGATGATTATGAGAACCTCGCAGAGACGTATGTTATTTTTATTACAGAAAATGATGTACTGAAAGAGGGATTGCCCATTTATCATATTGACCGGACAATTAAAGAAACAGGTGCAATGTTTGGGGATGAATCGCATATCCTGTATGTAAATTCCCAGATAAAAGATGACACGGAACTTGGTAAACTGATGCATGATTTTTCCTGCACGGATGCGAAAGATATGCATTATCAGATTTTAGCTGATCGAGTACGCTATTTTAAGGAAGATGCGAAAGGAGTGGAAACTATGTGCCGCGCTATGGAGGATATGAGAAAAGAAACAGCTGCTGAACAAAACATCCTGACATTATTAGGGGCTATTAGGAATTTAATGAAAAATCTTGGAATGTCAGCAGAGCAGGCAATGACTGCACTGGGAGTAACAGACGCTGAGAGAGGTGTACTTTCTAAAAGAATCTAACAAATTGTAAATAGGAGAAGGTCGGTTCAAGAAACAGTGCTTGTACCGGCCTTCTTATTCTTAGATAATATTGTGA
>CAMQZX010000360.1 GCA_947039785.1 uncultured Lachnospiraceae bacterium
ACAGATGTACTATAATAAATGCACAAAATAATTTTCAGATAATTATTCTGAAAATGGAGTGTTACCCGTAAATTAAAAGTATAGGAGGAAAGGTTTATGAAGAAGAGATTGTTAAGTATGTTGCTTTGCACAGCAATGGTCGGCACAATGTTGGTTGGGTGTCAGGTAGCAAGCGACAGCGACGCTGGTTCCGGTGACGGCACTTCCACAGAAGCAGAAGTGGATGCAGAAGGAGGCAGCGAAGAAGTATCTGATGATACTCTTGTATACTGGTCCATGTGGGAGTCAACAGAGCCACAGGGTAAGGTGATTCAGGAAGCTGCGGATGCCTATGCAGAGGAGTCTGGCGTGAAAGTCCAGGTAGAATTTAAAGGACGTACCGGAATCCGTGAAGGTCTTGAGCCGGCACTGGCTGCAGGACAGAAAATTGACATGTTCGACGAAGACATTGACCGTGTAAATGGCGTATGGGGAAGCTATCTGATGGATCTGGAAGAGCTGGCAAAGGCAAACGACTATGAAGCCACAGCCAATGCAGGACTGATGGCAGCTTGCCGTGAGGTAGGAGGCGGAACATTAAAATCTATCCCATATCAGCCAAACGTATTTGCATTCTTCTACAACCAGGACTTATTCGATCAGGCAGGTATCACTGAGACACCTACCACCTGGGCAGAGTTCAAGGAAGTATGCCAGAAGCTGAAAGATGCCGGCATTACACCAATGACCATGGACGATGCTTACGCAACATGCGTAATCGGATATCATCTGGGAAGATTAGTTGGAGAAGCTGGTGTTCGTGAAATCGTTACAGAAGGTAAATGGGATGATCCTGCAGTTCTGAAAATGGCTCAGGATATTGAAGAACTGGCAAGTGCCGGATACTATTCTGAACTGGTTGGCTCAAACGTATGGCCAGCAGGACAGAACAGCGAGCTTGCAACAGGAACAGCTGCTATGTATCTGAACGGTTCCTGGCTTCCAAACGAAGTTAAGGACATTGCCGGAGAAGACTTTAATTGGGGATGCTTCGCATATCCAGCATTGGATGAGTGTGAGAGCAATCTGGAAAATGCAGCTGCTACTGGAATCGAAGCCAACAACTTTGGTGCACAGGTGCTGGCGATCAACAAAGATTCTTCAATGGCAGAACAAGCATTTGGTCTGATTCAGAAGATCACCAAGGGTGAATTTGACCAGAAATTAGCAGATGAGTCCATCGGTATCCCATCTGACACAGAAAACACAGAGTGGCCAGCATTGGTATCCTGTGCAAAACCTGTAATCGAGCAGAGTACTACTCGTTATACATGGGCAGTTGGTGTAGAAGCAAACGAAGATATGACTCCTGTAATTAAAGAGAACTTTATCAAATTGATGGCAGGAAGCTGTACAGCACAGGAATTTGTAGATGCTATGGTAGCGGCTTCTAAATAAACAAAAGTAATTAAATAGGCATTCTGGTGAAAAGGGACGGAGGAAGGTGACGCCTTCCTCCGTTTCTTCTGTTCAAAAAGGGGGTAATGGTTTGAAGAAAAATAAGCCAATGATAGTCATGTTTTTGACGCCGGCAGTTTTGCTGTTTTGTATTGTATTTCTATATCCCATTATTAGAACATTGGCAATGAGCTTTTTCCACATTGAAAGTCTGACAGCCACTATGGACGACTGGACTTTCGTTGGAATCACAAATTACGTAAATCTGATTAATACAAGTCTGTTTCGAACTGCCTGCTGGAATCTGTTCCGTATCTGGCTGTTCGGCGGAATCATTGTTATGGCACTGTCCCTGCTGTTTGCAGCAATATTAGGAAGCGGCGTACGTTTTAAAAAGTTTTTCCGGGCAATTATCTATCTGCCCAATATCGTAAGTGCTGTAGCCCTGGCGACTATGTGGCTTCAGTATGTATACAGTCCTCAATTTGGATTGATTAAGCATTTCTTTGAATTTTTCCACATGGATTCTTTGGCAAAAATCCAGTGGTTGGATAACGAGCATAAATTCGTGGCATTGCTTCTGGCATACTGTTTTGGTATGGTTGGTTACCACATGCTGATCTGGCTGAGCGGAATCGAGCGAATCAGCCCGGAATATTTCGAGGCAGCAACCATTGATGGTGCCAACAAGCTTCAGCAGTTCCGTTATATCACCATTCCTTTGCTAAAAGGAGTATTTAAGACAAACATCACCATGTGGTCCGTGACAGCATCCGGATTCTTCGTATGGTCCCAGCTGTTCTCCACAGTTACTGCTGATACGCAGACCATCGTGCCCATTACCTATCTGTATGTAAAACTATTCGGAGCAGGTAATACGGTGACAGAGCGAGATGCCGGAGTGGGTGCGGCTATCGGCGTTATGCTGGCAGTATGTATTGTGCTGATATTCACAATAACCAATAAAGTCATCAAAGATGATGATCTGGAATTCTAGAAAAGGGGGAAGACAGTTATGGCAAAACCAAAAAAAGTGCGTGAGAAAATTAACTGGAAAAAAGAACTGAAAATGGCCCCTGGATATATTATCTTATTAATCTGGGTAATTTTCACCATTATGCTTTTAGGCTGGGTAATGGGAGCCAGCCTTTCCACCACAGCAGAAATCTTCAAGGGAAATGCCCTGAAATTCGAAACAGGTCTTCACTTTGAAAATTACGCAAAGGCATGGAGTGGTGGCAATGTATCTACCTTCTTTGGAAACTCTCTGTTCTATGCAAGTATTTCCTGTGTGGCATTGATTCTGATCTGTGCTCCGGCGGCATATGTATTGTCAAGATTTGATTTTATTGTAAATAAGGTAATCCAGAACAGCTTTGTGTCTGCTATGGGTGTTCCGGTGGTTATGGTTGTGCTTCCTTTGTTCAGTCTGATTGCCGGTATGAATATTTTAAATAATACATTCTTTAACAGAATTACAC
>CAMQZX010000361.1 GCA_947039785.1 uncultured Lachnospiraceae bacterium
TGTGGATCAGACGGAGAAAGCTAACTGTTCTTGAGTTCTTCGCCGTCGGTAAGACGTTCAGAGCATTGTTTTGGTGTGCCGTCAAGGGTGGCGTACGCTGCCAATAACTAACATATCTGCAATTTTCAAGGTTCTATAAGAGCCATTTTTTTGTGCTCCAATTTTTCATAGGCTACTTTACACTACCATTTTTTGAATCAATCTTCACTATAGCCGACAACTTTAATTCCTTCCTCTGTAAACACTTCCCTAATGCTCTTCATAAAGTCAATTGCTTCCGGCGTATCTCCATGAACACAGATTGATTCCGCCTGAATTTCAATCACTTTTCCTGATAATGTCTCCACCACTCCTTCCTTTACCATTTTTAAAGCTCGCTTAATCGCAAACTCCTTATCATGAATCACTGCGCCTTTCATGCTTCTGGGTGCCAGCATTCCATCGTCCCCATAGGCACGGTCTGCATATATCTCACTGATTGTCCGGAATCCAAATTCCTTTGCCACCTCCAGCATTACAGAGTTTGCATGGCCAAACATATAAAAATCCGGATTCAGTTGATACATTGCCTCGCAGATACAGACTGCAGTCTCACGATCTTTCATAGCCTTATTACCAATAGCCCCATGTGGCTTTACATGCATAACTCTTTTTCCATGTACCTTCGCAAATGCCATTAAGGCACCCACCTGATAAATCATTTCATTTTTTATCTCCTGAGGACTGAGTTGAATATTTCTCCGTCCAAAACCTGCCAAATCATTATGTCCCGGATGAGCACCAAATAAAATATTATGATCTGTTGCCAGCTTTACAGTTTGCTCCATCACCATAGGATCACCTGCGTGGAACCCACAGGCAATATTAGCTGTGGTAATGTATTTTACTGCTTCCTCGTCCCGTCCAATTTTATAAGCTCCAAAACTCTCTCCCATATCACAATTTACATCAATTCTGTTCTGCATCATTTTCCCTCCTGGTAATTACAATTCTGCCATCTACCTTTGGATAATCTAAACGTACGCTTAATTCCTCATACTCCTTTAACCTTGCGCAATATAGTTTCTGTGCTTCCTCCAGGCTGACCTGACAAAAACGAACTTTCATTCCCGGAATACACTGTGCTAACACAGGCAAATCTACTGAAATCACATTTGCAATCTTTGTATATCCGCCCACCCCCTGTCTATCAGCCATCATAACAATAGGCTGGCCATTTGTTGGTACTTGAACCGCCCCAAAGGCAATTCCATCGGAAATAATATTCCCATCTACTGCATGTTCAATTTTTTCTCCTTGTAAGCGATAACCCATTCGGTCAGAATCTGCCAAAATCTCATAAGACGAAGTCAAAAACCGATGGATGCCTTTTTGAGTAAACATATGATCCTGAGGTCCCATTACAACACGTAAAGATACCTCATTTGCAGGATAGCTTTCTTTCTCCGTAAATCGAAAACCATAACCTTCCAAAGATTTCTGGGGGTTTTTAAAAGCAATTCTATCCCCCTTTTCTAAACATCTGCCACAAAAGCCCCCAAATTTTCCTCTAAGATACGTAGAACAACTCCCCATCACGGGCTCTATGTCCAATCCTCCATGAAATGCAATATAAATTCTGCAACCGCTTTTTCTTGGACCGAAAGTAAGCACTTCTCCTTTCTTCGCCAGGAAAGCATAATACCTGGTCATAGAACGACCATTTAAATACGGTGTTGCTTCTGCTCCAGTCACTGCAATCAGATTGTCCTCTTCAAAATATATCTCAGGTCCCATCATTGTTGCCTCTATCACTGCCTCATTTTTATCATTGCCCACTAAAAGATTTGCAATATGAAAGGCTCTTTCATCCATGACGCCGGAAGGCGGCACTCCAAAGGCCTGATATCCAAATCTTCCTCTGTCCTGAATAGTGGTCAACAGACCAGGATGAACCATATAAATCCCCATAATCTCCTCCTTCCTAAAGTATCTTCACCTGATATATTCCTCGTTCTACGTCACTTGCAATTTTTTGATATTCTCTCTCTGTGATGCTGTAAAATTTGACCCATTGCCCTGCCTTTAATAAAAAGGGCGGCTTTCTATTCAATTCAAACAGCCTTAAAGGAGTTCTTCCAATTACCTGCCATCCTCCCGGCTGTTCCACCGGAAAGACTGTTGTTTGATTATTCCATATAGTAACCGCTCCCTGGGGAAGTTTCGTACGGGGTGTTTCCCTTCGCGGCACATGGAATGTCTCCTTTTCACAGCCGAGATAAGGCAAGCCAGGGGTAAAGCCAATCATATAAACATAATTTTTATAAGAACTATGACGTGAAATAACCTCTTCTGTGGATATACCCTCATATTTTGCTACTTCTTCTAAATCCGGACCATATTCATTTCCATAGCATACAGGTATTTCTATGACTTGTTCTTCCTTATTCTCCTCATCCTCAAGAAAAACTTCACAAGTCTTTAGCTTTTCATATAGTCCAGAAAAACCGATTACTTCTGGTCTATAATGAACCATCAGTGAGTTATAAGCAGGCACTGTCTCCGTTATTCCCATTATTGATTCCCGATCCAAAAGCTGCTTCATTTTTCTTACTTTTCTATTGGTAGGAATCGAAATAACCTCCTCAAAAGTAATTGTCACTGCACAATCTCCAGAAATATTAATCTTCATATTTCAACTCTCTTTCTAAAAAAATAACGCGAACACGACAAAATTCTCTCATCAAGTGCCCACGTTTTTGTGCTTTTGTTCTTTAATCTTTTATTTGAATAAATTATACCTCTCAAATAATCATTTGAAAATCAATTTATATTCATATTTAATATTGGATTTTCCGATATTTTTTTTGCTTTTTTTACTATAGT
>CAMQZX010000362.1 GCA_947039785.1 uncultured Lachnospiraceae bacterium
CCGCTGCAGAAAAGGTTGATTCCAGCCCAGTTCTTCATTCAGCTTTAGCTTGGCTTCCAAAGTCGCCATATCTCCCAGAATGATATCTGCGGGAGAACCAGGTGTTAAATTCATCAGAAAGAATACTACAAAAGAGATTCCGATTAGTACAGGAATCATCAGCAGAATCCTTTTAATCACATATTTGTACATTTATTCACCCCAATTCGAAACTGCACCCGGATGCAGACTATGCCGTATCCGGGCTGATGAAACCACCAGTCAGTACACTACTCCCAACTCCAGGACTGCAGGAAATGGAATGCATAAGGATCCATAAATGGAATATTTAAGTGTTTGTCACAGGTCACATTTCTCACTCTCCATATAAACGGCACCAGAGGCATCTCTTCGTTCAAAATTACAAGAATCTCTTCATAAATCTCTCCCAGTCTTTCTTCATCTACAGTGACCAGTGCCTCGTCGTACAGCTCATTCACCCTTGGATTGTCATAGAAAGTACTGTTGGTATCCCCAATTTTCTTACCATAGGTGAGATCTCCACAGGATTCAAATACATCCATTACAGTAAAGCTGCATCCGTTGATGGCAATGTCATAATTGCCTCCGCCTGTGGTGACCTTATAGGCAGACAGCTCTTCCTGTTTAATTTCTGCACGAATGCCAATCTCAGAGAGAGAACTTTGCAGTACCTGAGCATATTTGCCGTACAGATCACTTGGCACATGAATGTCACAGTCAAAGCCATCGGGATATCCAGCCTCCTCCAACAGTGCTTTTGCTTTATCCAGATTATAGTCGTACAAAGCAATTTTATCTGTATATCCAATGCCATCCTCTGTAATTACGGTATCAATCTTGGTTCCGATATTGTCATTGATTCCTACCAGCATGGATTCTTTATCCAGGGCAAAGGCCACCGCCTGTCTCACTTTCACATTGTCAAAAGGAGCCTTTTTTGTGTTAAATTGTACAAATTCATAGCCCAGTGCGTCGCCTTCCACAGTTTTAATATTTGTGTTTTGCTGCGCCAGTGCATAGTCAGAAGTCTGGATATCGCAATATGCATCGATATCCCCACTCTCCAGATTTAAAAGTGCTGCACTGGTATCGGCAATGGTCACCAGCTCCACATGCTTGATCTGAGATTCGCCCAGAAAGTATTCTTCATTGGCTTCCAGAACAACCTTTTCTCCTTTGACCCATTCCACAAATTTATATGGACCGGTACCCATAGGCGTTCTGCCAAATTCCTCATCTCCCACAGACTCCACATAAGCTTTGCTCATGATTGGTCCAAAGGGAAGCGCAAGATTTGCAAGAATCTGATTATAGGGAGCAATTAACGTCACTTTCACATTATGCTCATCCACCTTCTCCACACCTTTTACTTTGTTGTAAGAAGGAGATGCCTTTGGAAAGTCCAGACCACGTTCAATACTAAACACTACATCATCTGCCGTAAGCTCCTCTCCATTGTGGAATTTTACCTTTTCTCTGATCTTAAAGATATACTCCAGGCCATCTTCGGACACAGTCCAGGACTCTGCGATACAAGGCTGGGCCTTGAAATGCTCATCCATTCGAACCAGTGTGTCATAAATATTTGTGGTTACACGCATGGCGCAGTCATTCAAAGAATTGTTTGGATCTAAGGACGGCGGATCACCATAGTGACCAATAATCAGACTGTCTTTTACTTCCCCTGCTGCTCCTTCTTCGGTGTTCTCTGTTTTCGGAGCATCGCCGGCATCATCGCCGCAGCCAGCAAATAATACGCTAACGGTTAATACCATTGCCATAAACAGGCACATTCCTTTTCTCTTCATATGCTTTCCTCCTTACAGGATTCCCCAAAACTGCTTTATTTTCCTTCGGCTTCCTTTTCCTTACTGTAATCAAACCAGTAATCAGTTTTCAACGGCTGCATGCAGTCAATGTTTACTGTGGTCAGGTCAAAGAACTGATAAGGGTCGTTGGCAGCATATTGAGCATACTTGCCATCGTTTACTGCATAGCTGTGAAGCTTTCTGCTCTTATAGGCATGATGTCCCTCCAGAGAATCGTATTCAAACAGCATCACATAGACTCCTGTTGGATTTCCGTCTTTGTCGCACTGCTGATAATATCTGGCACTGACCCACTCATCAAACAATTCCTTTTTGTTTTCCGCCACATAACGAAACCAGGTTTCAATCATGTTTTCATAATCTTCCCAGATGGCATCCGGGGCAACCTTCCAGATCTCATATTCCAGGAAGCGCTGAAGGTTCACACCATTGGCTTTCTCCTGAGCCAGTTTCTCCTCTGTGTAGTCAAACCAGAAATCTGTCTTCTCCGGCTGCATACAGACAATGTTCACATGATCCAGATCAAAGAACTGATAAGGATCGTTGGCAGCATACTCTGCGTATACACCATCGTTGACCTCATAGCTATGGAGCTTTCTGTTTTTGTATGTATGATGGCCTTCCAGTGATTCATACTCAAACAGCATCACATAAACTCCTGTTGGATTTCCATCTTTATCACATTGTGTGTAATATCTGGCACTGACCCATTCTTCAAACAGCTCTTTTTTCTTCTCCATCACATAGCGAAACCATGTTTCGATCATGTCTTCATAGTCCTCCATGGAACAGTTTTTTTTCAGTCTCCAGGTTTCATACTCCAAAAACCTCATAGTTTTTGCCCTCCTTTTTGTTTCTTTTATAAGAACTTTTGTTGAATATTATTATATCCTCAGCAGTTTTATCTGTTTGTAGTCCGGACTACAAATCATCAACTTTTTTGAAATTGCGGCAATTACCAGAGAATTTCAATTGACAACAAGGAAGTTTCTCTATATATT
>CAMQZX010000363.1 GCA_947039785.1 uncultured Lachnospiraceae bacterium
TCCGTACCGCCGTCATATATTTTTCTGCCGTGATTCACGACTATGGAGCGTTTACACAATACCTTAATATCCTCCATATAATGCGAGGTAAGCAAAATGGTAGTTCCTCTTGACTCATTCACATCTTTTAAGAAAGTCCGGATCTGCTTACCTGCCACAGCATCCAGTCCAATGGTCGGTTCATCCAGAAACAATATTTTCGGATTATGAAGCAATGCAACGATCAGTTCCATCTTCATCCTTTCTCCCAACGATAGCGTTCTTACCTGTACATTCATCAGTCCCTGCACCTGAAACAGATCCACAAAAAAATCCTTGTTTCTTTTATACTCGTCTTCCGGGATACGGTATATTTCTTTAAACAGCCGCAGCGTGTCCTCCGCTGTCAGTTCAAAAAACAGCTGGCTCTTTTGCCCCATAACCACCGCATACTGCTGCTTAAATGCTTTTTCCAATTTATTCGGATAAAATCCCATCACCTGTATCCTGCCGCTTGTCGGCGCAATAATCCCGGTCAGCATCTTCACCAGGGTCGTTTTACCCGCTCCGTTCGGCCCGATCAGGCCTACAAACTCACCCTCATTTACCTGAATATCAAAATCATCTACCGCAATTTTTTCTTCATATTCCCTGTGAAACAGGCCCTTCATACTTCCGGCCAGGCCCCCCTGCTTTTTATACCGCTTATACTTTTTCGTTAAATTTTCTGTCTCAATTATCTTCATCTTGAAAACCTCCAGTTTAAATATTGTTCACCGAACAATGAAAAACATAAAAAATGTGGTTTCTGCCTATCATTACATAGACTGAAACCACAGATGTATATATCTTAAGATGATGAAAAAAGCAAAACATCCCCATAAAAGGAAAGCAGCAATGACCTGAAAAATGCAGCCCATTTGCTCGCAGAAATAAAAAAGCATGACACCACAGTCATACTTTTCCCGCTTTCTTATCCATCATAATAAGACAATTATTCCCGGTATATGCAGTATTCTGTAAGGCAGAAACAACCGGCATTCAATAATGCCAAAAAGGGTAACACAAATAAAGCACTCTATTCCGTGCTTACCCTCTTATAAAATTTAGTTGTCCTTTGTCATTACAGAAACAATTAACATCCACATACCTGCTCTTTCTTGAAATATGGTCTTATATTAGCTTATAACTTTGTCAATGTCAAGCATTTTAGCCTGGATACATATTTTTTATCCAGATTTGGAGAGGCGCTAATTTTTCCTCAATACAAAATAGGAATCATACTTTGTTCCATCATGCCCTATCAGCTTTTCCTCTGAGCGTATAAATCCTAAATTTTTCAACGCCACAATACATTCTGCCGCAGAGGGAAGCGCTTTCGTAGCGATCTTATCACAATGAAACAGGCTATATGCAGGTTCCATTATCAATCTTAATATTTTTATAATCTCGCTTGTCATTTCATAATCACTGCGAATGTCCAGCCTGAGCAAACCGCAGTTTGTAAAATAATCATCGGCGTCTCTGTGGAAAAGCTCTATTGTTCCAATTGCTTCATCAGTTGCTTTTGACACAATTGTCCACCTCACAAACCCTTCCCTATTGTACTCGAAAAGCCAGTAATCAATCGCCTGTTCCATTCTGCTTTCCGTTGTATAATAGAAATCATCTCCGCCACAATTATCACTATTAAAAAAGGGGACAGCCCTTTTATCAGAATAAACCTTTAATAAATCCATTCTATCCTCTTGGCAAACCATTCTCACAAGATAGTCCTCATTCTCATATTCAGGACAATTTTTATAAACATCCACCATTCTGATCTCCTCCGTAAATTTCGTCTTTTCATCTCTATCTATGGCAGCATCCTTAGTTCTGACTGGAAATACTGCTCCTGAAATTTTTCCAATTCTACAAGCTAGAAAAGCTAAAACTCATATCTTGTCCCATGTGAGAGTAACAGTCCATCTGTTAATTCTACACATAGAATTATCGTATTTTCATCATCAAAATTGTTATGTCCGTTATCAATCCATTCAGCAAAGACATTTTTCAGTTTTTTAGCAATCATACAATTCTCTTTTTTTCCAAAATAACCCAAATTGCTGCCCTTTCCATGTGCCGTAAACCACTCACCAGCTATTGCGACAGCAGGATTGTTTTCTATATGTTTGATTTTATTTGAAAGTGCATATGTAATAATATAAAATGCACCGTTCTCATAGTAGGCATTTACATATCGCACATAAGGCACTTCCTTTTCAATGGTTGCCAACGCAATAACAGTGTCTTTTCCAAAACGTTCCATCATTATTTTTTCAGCTTCTCGGCTCATTTTTTTCATTAATTCGTTCTCCTCCGCAACTTCTCATTTAACTGTTCAGCAGTTTCGTTAAATCTTCAATAGAAACATCCATTTTTACAGACACTTCATCTATGGTCATACCAGAAGCAAGGAAACGCTTTATCACCATTTTCATATCCTCGCCAACCTCAATGATGTGTCCGTCCAAATCGTAAAACCGAATCACCCGCTGGCCCCAACTATGCTCGATCACTTCTCCCAGATATTCAATATCCGGGTATTCTTTCAACTTGTTCAGAAAACCGTCAAAATCCTCTTCTTCAAAACACAGTTCCATATTATTGGGTTTTGTCAATACACTTTCTTTTGATAAATGAACAAGCCAATCAAAATCCTGCTGTAAAGCTAAACCACAGGTAAAAGCTATATTTCTTCCATAATCCTGAAATACTTCCAATCCGAATAAATCCTCATAGAACTTTCTTGCAGCGTTGATGTCTGCTACCGATATAACCGTACAATTGTATTTCATGTAAGTTTTCCTTTCTTA
>CAMQZX010000364.1 GCA_947039785.1 uncultured Lachnospiraceae bacterium
CCACTGTACTGTCCGATACAAAATCATAAAAATCGCTCTCCTGACATCCGGTAAATGCCAGAATCACAAAGGACAGAGCAATGGCAAGTAAACATCTTAGTTTCTTCATAAGTTTTATCTCCATGTCAAGCGGATATTCGCAACCCGCTTTGCTGCTTTCTTGATGAGTTAAATTCTATTTATTCTATGCTTCCCGGTATGCTTTCCGCAACATGGCAATCTCTTTTGCCCAGCCCTCGTCGTCGTTGGGTGTCTCCAGCACAAATGGCAGATGACGCAAAGCAGGATGATTGATGATTTTCACAAAAGCATCGAAACCGATATACCCTTCTCCAATCTTGGCATGTCGATCCTTATGTGCCCCCAGCGGGTTCATACTGTCATTGATGTGAACAGCTTTCAGTCGACCCAGACCGATTACCTGGTCAAACTCTTCCAAAACCCCGTCCAGATCATTTACGATATCATAGCCGCCATCCCACACATGGCACGTATCCAGGCACACGCCCATTTTCTCCTGCAGCTTTACCAGGTCCAATATGGCACGAATCTCTCCAAAAGTCCGTCCCACCTCAGAGCCTTTCCCTGCCATGGTCTCCAGCAACACGGTGGTTCGCTGTTCTGGCTGCAGCACATCGTTTAACACCTCAGCAATTTTCTCAATACCAGCTTCCGGTCCCTGACCAACATGGCTTCCTGGATGGAAATTGTAATAATTCCCCGGTATATACTCCATACGGCGCAGGTCATCTGCCATGGTCTCCCTTGCAAACACCCGCAGGTCTTCCTTCGCTGCACAGGCATTCAAGGTATAGGGTGCATGGGCCACAATAGAACCAAACTGCTTCTCCTTGGCAATTTCCAGATACTTCTCAATATCTGACTCCTTAATCTCCTTTGCCTTTCCGCCTCTGGGATTTCTGGTGAAAAAAGCAAAGGTGGAGGCACCCAGCTTAATGGCCTGCTTCCCCATGGCTGCATAACCTTTTGACGATGATATATGACTTCCAATATATAACATAATATTCTCTCTCCTTTCGTCCTTCTATTCTATCATACTTATCTGAAAAAGGAAGCAAAAGTTTCTGTTGTACATTGTCAGTGAATGTTATCAAATAATGGACCAAATGTTTGTTTTCAAATAAGGTATGTGCCGATTCACTGGAATAAATTCTCAATAAACTTCATACAATTGTAAGCGTTTCGTAATTGACTTTCCTAAATATTCCGTCATAATTATAATTAATATGAAAAAATCACAAAATCCACATTTTGTTTCAGCCCCAAAAGAGAAAGAGAAAAATTTTATGACAAAAACGACAACAAAAAGAAAAAAACAACGCCCCGGATATAAAAACAATTACAGTAAACGGCAAAGGACCGTATTTCTCTACCGTTCCATTCTGGCTGGAATCCTCTGCTTTCTCCTTGTCATCGGTATTATTTTCACAGTAAAAGCAATACGACATTTATCTGCCTCAGACGGTGCGGCCGCTTCTGCCACTCCTGAACAACTGGATTCCTCAAATGCAGATACCCAAACAGAGCCAGCCCCTGCCGAACCAGTCTCCGTCACGCTCACTTTCACAGGAGACTGCACTCTGGGAACAGATGTAAATTTTGATTATGATACCAGCTTAAATGCTTATTACGAAGCAAATGGCCCGGAATATTTCTTACAGAACGTAAAGCCCATCTTTGATGCTGACGATCTGACCATTGTTAATTTTGAAGGCACACTGACCACCTCCAATGAACGATGTGAAAATCTGTTTGCCTTCAAAGGTGACCCCGAATATACCTCCATTCTCACCAGCAGCTCAGTGGAAGCCGCCACTGTTGCCAACAATCACAGTCATGATTACGGAGAACAGGGCTTTACAGACACCCTACATAATTTAACAAATGCGGGAATTACCACCTTTGGATATGATGAAACTGCTGTGGTTGAAGTT
This sequence comes from uncultured Lachnospiraceae bacterium, assembly GCA_947039785.1. GTDB lineage: Bacteria > Bacillota > Clostridia > Lachnospirales > Lachnospiraceae > JALFVM01. Next base: position 1,956 of record CAMQZX010000364.1, read on the forward strand.
AAAGGTGTAAAAGTGGGTCTGGTTGGCATCTACGAGTTATACGATCACCTGGAGAGGACACAGCAATTAAAAGACAGTATTGCCAAGGTTAAGGCTGAGGGTGCACAGCTAATCGCTGTAGTTTTTCACTGGGGCAATGAACGGGAAACTTACCCGGACAGCAATCAAACCACCCTGGGACGCCTTGCCATTGACCAGGGTGCACATGTGGTAGTAGGCCATCATCCTCACGTAATACAGCCCGTCGAAAATTATAAAGGACGCTACATCGCTTACAGCCTTGCCAATTTCTGCTTCGGCGGCAACTCCTATCCCAGTGATATGGATACTTTCATTTTCCAGCAGACCTTCACTGTCACCGGAGATGAAGTTTCAGTCAATGACGAGGTGAACCTGATTCCCTGCTCGGTATCCTCTGTGGACTGGTGCAACAATTATCAGCCCACACCAGCAGAAGGCGATGAAGCACAGCGTATCCTGGAACGAATCCAGGCCCCCATTTCCTAACATTTTCTACCATTTACAGGAAATACCCTTAGATATTTACTCCAGGATCATTTCTGCTCGTCTACTGGCCAAGCCGCAATCCTTCACCATATTGCGTAATCAATTGATACAATTGACTATCGTTTTTTCAGTATACGAAAACGCCCATGGTTAGGGCGTTTTCTGTAGTGAGGACTGCACCCTCGACGGTGCAGTTATCGTTTGCCCCAAAACACCTCGTGGGACAGTGTTGCGTGAACAGTGACTTTATTTGTTATTCTGTATTCATATTAGAATTAAAACAAGCTACTTAAATATTCAACAATGTGTGAAGATACTTTATAATGAACACGTAATTTACGTACACACAGGAATGATT
>CAMQZX010000365.1 GCA_947039785.1 uncultured Lachnospiraceae bacterium
CTATTAACAACCAATCAGCCAGTTGTACAGTTCTTCATACTGTGCGGCAGAGCTGTTCCATGAGAAGTCTTTTGTCATGGCACGATCAATGATCTTGTTCCACTCTCGCTTCTTATCATAGTAAACTCTCTCTGCATTACGGATCACGCCCAACATTTCATGAGCATTGTAATTTGTAAAGCTAAAGCCAGTACCTGTGCCTTCAAATTCATTGTAAGGCTCAACTGTATCTTTCAGGCCGCCTGTCTCACGGACAATCGGCAATGTTCCATAACGTAAGCTCATCAGCTGGCTGAGACCGCATGGCTCAAACAGAGACGGCATCAGGAATGCATCACAAGCTGCGTAAATCTTGTGAGACATAGGTTCTGAATAATAAATATTCGCAGAAACTTTATCGTTATACTTCCAGTCAAAGTGGCGGAACATATTTTCATACTGTTCTTCACCTGTTCCAAGAATTACCAACTGTACGGCATCCTGGCACAGCTCATCCATAATATAGGCGATCAGGTCAAATCCCTTCTGGTCAGTCAGACGGGATACGATACCGATCATCATACGCTTTGAATCCTGTTCCAATCCCAACTCCTTCTGTAAAGCAATTTTGTTCTTAATCTTTTCTTTTCGGAATGTGTTTGCGTTGTAATTATAAGGTATATCGCTGTCTGTCTCCGGATTGTATACATCGTAATCGATACCATTTACAATTCCGCGCAGATCATTGGTTCTGGCGCGCATCAGGCCGTCCAGTCCCTCTCCATAGAATGGTGTCTTAATTTCTTCTGCATAAGTATTACTTACTGTAGTAATCGCATCGGCAAATACCAGACCGCCTTTGAGGAAGTTACCATCCTTATAGGCCTCCAGCTTATCCGGTGCAAAATAATAAGATGACAATCCTGTGATTTCCTGTACTGTGGGCACATCATACACACCCTGGAATTTCAAATTGTGAATGGTCATGATTGTCTTAATTCCGCGGAAAAATTCTCCGCCCTGGAAAGAATCATGAAGATAAACAGGTACAAGTCCTGTCTGCCAGTCATGACAATGAATAATGTCTGGTCTGAAATCAATTACTGGAAGAACAGATAATACAGCCTTTGAGAAGAATGCAAATTTTTCAAGATCCCATGGAGCTGCCGTATATGGCTTTGGACCATTGAAATAATATTCATTGTCAATAAAATAGAAGGTAATCCCCTCATACTCCAACTGGAAAATGCCCACATAACAATTCTTGGACCCCAAATCCATATAGAAATGCGTTATGTATTGCATCTGATCTTTCCACTTCTGTCCGATACATTCATATTTTGGAAGAATTACGCGAACGTCAAAGTAACGTTTGTCAAAACATTTTGGCAATGCTCCTGCAACATCTGCCAATCCTCCCGTCTTTATAAATGGTACCGCTTCTGATGTGGCATATAAAATTTTTTTCATCCCCAAATCCTCCTTAAGTAAAATGTTCAACATCTATAACTTTTCAGTGTCCCAAAATAATAGAATCAATATCACAGGATAATAATTACTGAATAGTCTTCAACATTTTACTCTATTATATCCCAAATTCAGACTAATTTAAAGTGCGTTTTTTCATTTCTAATCTTATTTTATCTGCAATCAATGCAATAAACTCAGAATTTGTAGGCTTTCCCTTCCCTGTACTGATGGTGTATCCAAACAGTGCATCAATGGTATCCATTTTTCCTCTGCCCCATGCTACCTCAATAGCATGGCGAATTGCACGCTCCACCCGGCTGGGTGTTGTCTGATGACGCTTTGCTATGGTAGGATAGAGAATCTTTGTGATGGAATTTAACATTTCCAGGTCATTGACTGAGAGAATAATGGCATCTCTCAGATACTGGTAACCTTTAATATGTGCCGGAACACCAATCTCATGAATAATCTCTGTCACTTCTTTTTCCAAATTGTATTCTTCCTGCTCCACTATGTTGGTTTCTGCCTCATAGAGATGCGGTCTGTGGAGATTTTTGGGTCTGTTATGTATTCCCCTTATACTTTTGATTCTGTTTAACAATTGCTGCTGGTCAAAGGGCTTTAACATGTAGTATTCTGCTCCCAACTGAAAAGCATCTTCTGTAATTCTCTCCTGTCCAACCGCAGACAAAACAATAAAAGACGGATGTTTTTTCAGTTCCGGATCCTGATTCATCTTTTCCATCACTGACAAACCGTCAATCTTCGGCATGATAATATCCAATAGTACTACATCGGGCTCTTCGTTACGAATAATATTGCAGATTTCTTCTCCGTTGTGTGCCTTTCCCACTAATTCCAGAGTTTTATCCTCTTCTATCATTTTTCCGAGCATATCTGCCATCTTCTCGTTGTCGTCGGCGATTGCCACACTTAATTTTTCCATTGATGTTCCTCCTCAAAATCAATTCTGTCAAAATATTTTTATATGAGCCAGAAATCGCCGGGCCCTTCTGCGTCATTTCTGTGCACCATTGACATTATAGACTACATATGCATCGGGAATCAAGGCGGAAATGGTCAAAGACAGGATTTTCGTTCTGCCATATTCGACAATTTCCGCGTCAGTTCATCATAAATCGGCAAATATCTTCATAATAAATGGATTTTTTTAATTACGACAACATTTGGTTGGGAAGCTTTTTACGTGTTTCTTTTTGTAGAAGAAGATTTTTGATCGGATTTCTGATATAATTATTACACGAAGTTTTTGAAAATGATCAGTAAAGCGG
>CAMQZX010000366.1 GCA_947039785.1 uncultured Lachnospiraceae bacterium
GCAATTTTAAATGGATTTTTGCCTGTAACTGTGAAGGTACTGAACAGTTACAGATTATTTTATATAAGAATTGATTTATATGAGTATTACTTCATATATGTATCGTTGTACTTGCGTACGGCATCGAACATAGCAAGGATGTTTTCTACTTTTGTGGTGGCTACGATGTTGTGCACTGGATTGAAGACGTAGCCGCCTCCGGCTGAGAACAGATCCAGACGTTCCCTGACCTCTGCGGCAACACCCTCGGGACCAGAGAAGGCAAGTGTCTTCTGGGAATCTATGCCGCCGCCCCAGAATACGATTTTATCTCCGTATTTTTCCTTGAGCATTCTTCCATCCATATCCTTGGCAGACAATTGCACTGGATTTAAGATGTCCACTCCCATATCAACAAAGTCGTCCATAAAGTTCACGATGCTTCCGCAGCAGTGGTACATGGTCTTCCAGTTTGTGTTTTTATGAATCCAGTCATTGACTTTCTGATAATGAGGCTTGTATAATTCACGAAATACATCGGTAGAAAGCAGAGGGCCATTTTGAGCACCATAATCAGCAGTGCTGACTAAGATAACCTGTATTCTGTCACCTACGGCCTGTTTGTAGATTTCCAGATTTTTTAAAGTATTTTCTGTCTGCATTTCAAATACTTCTTCGATATATTCCGGATATAACAATGTGGCAGCCAGCCAGTCATCCATTCTCCGGATTCCTTTAGGATGCTTTACAAATGGAGCTGGAATCACCCCGGCATCTCCCAGCAGTGCGTGAGGAAATTGTCCGATGACTGCATAGTCTGTATCGTTGTAAAGGTGAATGGAATCCGCTTCCAGTTCTCTTGCGACTTCGTCTGTGATCGGTCGGAAATCATCCTTGAAATCTTCACGAGGTGTGAGATTGTCCTCGTCATAAGGTGGGATTCGATCCATGATGTTGTCGAAGAAAGAACCTCCCGGAAGCATTCTGGTGCTGGCAGGTACACTTTTGTCTCCTTGCGGATACATGACGATGGAGCCATCCTCCAGATAATCCCATTTGTTATCAGCGCTGATCCAGGCTTTCGCTCCGTCTAAGCCGGTAAACTCCTGCAAACGATTGGTGCGACATCCATTTGTATCTACGGGATAAGTCAGGGAAACTGTGTCAATGCCCAGGGCATTGCGCACATCGTCGTCTACCTTAGCGCAGAACATGAATAATTCTGTTAAGTTACAGGGATGTTCCGGCAAGCCCAGAGCAGCTCTCAGATTCTGATACGCCAGAGCACTGATGGTAGAGACTTGGGTTCCACCCAAATCTACAGGTATGCGGTCCGGTATTCTGTGATTGATTGTTTCGATTACGCGTTCTCTTGAATTCATATTAACCTCCTATATTTGTGTGAACTGTAACTCTGTGTGTTTCTTTTTTGAAGTACACGATCACTCATAATTCTTGTGGTTTTCTTACTGTTATGATATTATTTAAAAAGGGATTATTCTATCAGAATATACTGCAATTTATATAAAAATTGTATTTTAGAGATTCATTATGGCGATGGGGAAATGATATGATGGAGGAACAGAAATTAGAAGTTAAGATTCTGAAAGACCTTTCAGAAGAAGTCCCTTATGATAAAAGGGAAATACCGCTCTATATACGTACCAGGAAGATTGGAGACTATGTGAATATGCGTTCCTTTCCGCATTGGCATGACGATATTGAGTTGATGTATATTGTGGATGGACAGCTTAAATTCAATGTGAATGGACGTGATATTTTATTGCATTCCAATGACTGTATTTTATTGAATATAAAGCAGATGCATCATTCGGCTGCCTATAAGCAGCAGGAGTGCACCTTTACCAGTATCCTGTTTCATCCCCGGCTGTTTACTGGCAATCAGGATGAGCCTGCAGTACAGTTTCCACATTTGTCTGTGCGTCGTTTGCTTCCAGTCCTTCGATTTCTGCTACGATTTCGTAATTGTCGTTGCAGTTCTCTTCCAGTCCGGCCTCAATACCATTCTGTCTTTCCAGGAGGATTTTGGTAGATGGGTATCCGATTACGCAGACCTGTGCTTTGTGGTCGGCGGTGTAATGCTCGTTGATAAAATCAGCAGCCAGCTTTCCGATGTGATTTCCAAGCTCGGTATTGTCGAGCACCCAGTTTACATTGGTATTTGTCATTGGATCGTCCCAGCACATGACCTTAATGCCTGCATCAAGAGCCTGTCCGCATACTTCTTCTATGGAGTTTGCGTCAGAGGGATGTACCATGATCAAGTCACAGTCTGATGTAATGAAGTTTTCAATCTGGTCAATCTGTGTTGCCGGAGTATCTTTGCAGTCAACGATGGTACATTCATAGCCCTTCTCATCCATCATGTCCTGCAATTTCCCCATTACACCTGCCCAGTAAGCATTTTCCAGTGACTGGATGGTGATACCGATTTTGTAGTTTTCTTTTCCTTCGTCCTGTGCGGAAGCATCATCAGAGGTGTCATCAGAAGCAGTTGTGGCAGTTCCTTCTGATGCAGATGCACTGTCGCTGGATGATTCGCTTGCATCGTTGCTGTTGCCGCAGCCTGCCAATACAGATGCAACCATGCTTGTGCTTAACAATAAAGCTACCCATTTCTTTTTGCTCATACTCATATTTCGTCCTCCTTTAGAGCATATTATGTATTGTTTACATGGTCTTATGGTAACAATAGTCAGCTGTCTCTTATACACATCA
>CAMQZX010000367.1 GCA_947039785.1 uncultured Lachnospiraceae bacterium
GCTGGTCTGTGCAGAGGTTACTGTGCGTAAGTCGGCTTCATAGCAACAGAATAGTTAAGTTCGATAAATTCCAGTTTGTGGAGTAGCTATGTAGAAAGGTAAATCAAAATTTTTATTAGGAGGTACATATCTATGAAGGATAGGATTGCATACTGTGGGCTGGATTGTGAAAAATGCGACGCTTACCTTGCAACAATCAATGATGATCAGGCGTTGCGTGAAAAAACTGCGAAGCTATGGGCTGAGTTAAATGATGCTCCCATTTTGCCTGAACATATCAACTGTGAGGGATGTCGGGTTGATGGAATTAAAACGGTATTCTGTGATAGTCTTTGCGGGATTCGTCAATGTGCATTGAAAAAAGATGTGACGACATGCAGTGACTGTCCGGATATGGAAAAATGTCAGACTGTCGGAGCGATTATCTCAAATAATTCCGAGGCTCTGAAAAATTTAAAGGGATAAATTACTTTGACAACTTCCTAATTGTTGAGTTTTATAACCAGATGGTCTCGCCAATGGAGGAAACGAATATGGATATTCAGAAAATTATTAACTTAGTAACATATACACAGGAGTTCATAAAGAACCGTGAAATGGCTGCTCATGTGAAAGAAAAGGGTCTTGCAGACTATGTAACGCAGGTAGATATTGCCGTACAAAATTTCTTAAAGAAGGAGCTGTTTGCCCTTGCGCCGGATATTCAGTTTCTTGGCGAAGAAACCGGTTTGCAGGAAATGAAAGCCGAGAGCTTTTGGATTTTAGACCCGGTTGACGGGACTACAAACCTTATGCACGACTATCAGCACAGCGTTGTATCTTTAGCGCTTTGCCGCCAGGGGGAAATTGCTATGGGAATCGTATACGATCCCTTCCGTGAAGAAGTGTTTTCAGCGATTAAGGGAAAGGGCAGCTTCCTAAATGGACAACCCATACATGTATCAAACGCAGAAAAACTATCAGACACGATGATTGGGTTGGGAACAGCAAAAAGAGAGCTGGCCGATGAAAACTTTGTCCGGTTCCGCAGGGTGTTTGGTCAGTGCCAGGATGTCCGCAGGATTGGCTCTGCTGCTCTGGAACTGGCATATACCGCCTGCGGCAGACAGGGAGGCTATTTTGAGATATACCTGAATCCCTGGGACTATGCTGCTGGTATGCTGTTGATTCAGGAGGCAGGAGGTAAAATAACTGATTTTACGGGGAATCCGCTTGATCCGAAGAAAGGCAGCAGCGTAGCAGGAACAAACGGATATATCCATGATGATCTGTTAAAGCTACTGTGATCCATATGTTTGATATGGGAAGGAAGGCTTTATGATGTTGATCTCGGCTCCGCAGGATATTACTACCGGAGAACCCAATCAATTTGCGATTGCCACTGTAAATATCGAAAAATTGACTGATAACTTCCAGTCTATAGAAGGACAAGAACTTATGAAAATGCCGAAAGAAAATATTGACACAGGTATGTTTGCTCCATTATGTCAAAATTATGCCGTCCGATCCTAAGATGATTGCGTTTTATGAACGATATGGGTTTCAGCAATATGATAATTACTCAGCAATGGTATTGAAACATTTTCGATAACAAAATAGCTTCCGGTTTATCTGGAATTTGATCAGAGTTGAAAAGTGTATTTTAAAAGGAGAATAATTCAATAAAAGAATTTAGTCGAGAAGCAGAACAGATTATGATTGATCGTTTTGGAAAAGATACAGTTATAGCATTGGCAACAACAGTAAATGAAACACCTTATGTGCGATACGTCAATGCCTATTACGAAAATGGGGCATTTTATTCCATTACCCATGCACTCTCAAATAAAATGAAACATATAAAAGATAACCCTGTTGTTGCAATCGCTGGCGAGTGGTTTACAGCACACGGGAATGGCGTCAGTCTGGGTTATTTCGGGAAAAAAGAAAACTGTGTGATTGCTGAAAAGCTGAAAAAGGTCTTTGCAGAATGGATCGATAACGGCCATACTGATTTTGACGATGAAAACACTATCATTCTGCGTGTGGAATTAACAGATGGCCTGTTGCTCTCGCATGGTACAAGATATGAGTTTTAACTTTTTAAATTTCCTATTTTGCTATGTCAAGTATTATTAGAGCTTGTCTTGAATATTTGCAGGCAGGCTGTTTAAGGAGGTCCCATGAAAGGGTTTAACCGACCAAATCAATTATTTTCCCTCTGCGGTTTGAATTGCGGGCTTTGTCCCATGTTCTTGAATAAAAACTGCCCCGGCTGCTGCGGCGGTGAGGGGAACCAATCCTGCAAAATCGCAAGGTGCAGCATGGAGCACAACGGAGCCCAATACTGTTTTCAATGCAGCGAATACCCCTGTGAAAAATACGATCATATTGACGATTTTGATTCCTTTATAACACATCAAAATCGAAAATCCGATATGGAAAAGGCCAAACGCTTTGGGATAGACGCTTATAATGCAGAGCAGGCGGAGAAGGCCAACATTCTGGAGGTTTTATTATCCAATTATAATGATGGCCGCAAAAAGACACTCTTTTGTGTAGCCGTCAACCTTTTAGAACTGCAAGACCTACAAACGGTACTCAGGGAAATTGAACATAAACCTGATATGGAAACACTGACGCTCAAAGAAAAAAGCGCTT
>CAMQZX010000368.1 GCA_947039785.1 uncultured Lachnospiraceae bacterium
AAGAACAGTCTACACCATCGGTCTTCTTAACTCAAGCTAACCCGTGAACGGTAACTAAATATTTACCCAAAATTTTAAGTACTGTCCAAACGCCTGATTGGTTTCGTTTAAAAAATAGACAAATAATTGGTTTTATTTTTGATTACTTTGTTGATTTTTATATGGTCTTCTTTAGGTATCTGTCTCCAGCTGTTTCATCAGATATCTTCCCACCACTTTGGAAAAGTTGTCAATGGAACGAATGTATGCAAAATCTTTGCCGAAAATCTTCTTTTCAGAATCCAAATCCTTCTCCTCTCCGGCAAATACTCCCAGCACACTGACCCCTTCATTTCTCAGTCTGCGAACCTCAAATCCTGTATCCCGGATGGCATATTTCCCCTCATAAGGCGTGGGATTCTTGGAATTAGGACGGTTTACCACCACATCATAAGGCTTTCCGTCACTTAAAATGATGAGAATCTTCTTCTCCTCTTCCCGCAGCAGCAATTCAGATCCAATGGCTTTAATGGCAAGTCCGTCCCGGTTGTTGGAAGACGTCACATATCCAAAGATTCTGGAATTGGCGCTTCGATCCTCGTCATATTCACGAAATCGCTGAAGAATCGTATAATCCCAAAAGGTGCAGTAGCTCATGACACGGTGGGGAATCCCCACATTACTGAGAGCCTCACTGATGATGTAGGCCTGCAAAGCCACCTGTCCCTGACGGCTTCTCTGAGAGCCGCTGGCATCAATCAGCACATCTACCACAAACTGGTCACTATCCGCTTTTAATTCCCGCTTGAACAAACGATCATCCTCGGTTCTTCCCACTTTCCACATCAGAGAAGGAACAATTTGTCCCCACTGAGACAGCACTTCCTGAACCTCGTTTCGCAGCACCAGAGATTTTCTCAAAATATCTGTCAGATGAGCAATATTTCGCTTGACGGACCTGTGCTTGTCATAGTACATATACCGATTCTTGTCTCTTGTTTTCTGGGCATATTCAAACTGATAATTGCGAGTCACAGGGTTTTCCAGAATTCCGTCAGTAAAATACAGGCTGCAGTCGCTATGGGCACCTCTGCACATCTGGTAATTCACTCTCTTGGCTTCCCGCTCGCTGAGATAAGACTTGCCGAAATTCAGCTCCACATAAGAATGCATTTTCTCCAATGCCTCCGGTGTCACCACCTTCACCATCCGCTTCTTCGGCTTGTCCTCCTCCTTTTGCTCCTGGTCCTGCATACTGGTCATCTGATTCGTCATCTGCTGGACGTAATTTTCCAGAGCGTCCTCATACATTTCCTCCGAGAGATAGTCTTTCCAGGAAAACTCGGTAAGCTCCTCTAAGGTCACCGCCAGAACCCGCTCCAAATCTCCCTGCTTCCGCTCAAATTCCGGATCGATCAGCATGTTATAGAGCCGATCCACCACACGGATGATGTCCATACTCGTCTTGGCCTGCCGGCACTGGTGTACCTCATCCACATATCGCCGCATCCGCATATCCACCTTGCGGGGGCCATCCAAATATTCCCTCAACAGAGTCAGCTTCAGCTGTCCCGCCTGGGTGGATGCCATTCTGGAAAACTCCATATCGATGATGTCTGCAAAGGCTTCCCGCCCGATGCTGTCGACTCCCGGACGCTCCCTGCGGATGCGCTCTCCAATGGCCTCCTCAATACAAAGCTGGGCAAGCATCGTCAGAGATCCCTCGTGGCCGTGGAGGTACACCTTCTTCACCAGATACAGTCCCAGAGCATCTTTGTCAAAATATTTAGCAAAGGCACCTTGCTTAATGCCGTCATACAGTGCTATGGCTTTCGAACGCCGAAACGTCTCAAGATCCGGCTTCATCTCCAAAGTGTAATCCCCACTGACTGTCCAGAGCAGATTCTTAATCCTGTTTTCCAGCTCCATCTGATATTCTTCTATATAAGCATTTTCTATTTTATAGGCTTTTTCCATTCTGCCAACCTTTCATCCGCTATACTGCCTGAAATACATTTTCTCTTGTCCACTCTTTGGGAATTCTGGTCATCACCACATCATCAATGATCTCCTTCTCAAAGATGTCGAAGGATTTGTTGGTCACACCCATGCGCACTGCCTGCAATGGAGACAAGCCACAGCGGATGACGCCGATGGCAGCCAGAAGACCTCTCAAATCCAGTGCTTTTGTGGAAATCTCGCTGTTATTGGCTTTCAGCTGCAAATCCAAAAACAACCCGATAAACTGCTCCATGGCTTCCCTGCGCATTTCGCTGTAATTCTCACAGATGATAAATTCCAGAGAATCGTAAGTCTGTGCCGGCATGTCAATAACCAGAAAGCGAGATACTAACGCTTCATTCAGTTCCTTGGTACCTGCATATCCATAGTTCATAGTCCCGATGAAACGGGCTGCCGGATGCAGGTCAATTTTGTTATATCCAGGCACATCAATGCTTCTGCGGTAATCCAATGTGGCATGGAGTACCGACACGGCATCGTTTTTCGCCATATTGATTTCGTCTAGAATGCCAAACCCTCCATACTGGGCACAACGGTAAATACTTCCCTTACGAAGCTTCACTTCATTATTTTTAAAAGTATCTGTTCCAATCAAATCACCACTGTTGGTGTTTACGTGAAATGACACATTGTAGG
>CAMQZX010000369.1 GCA_947039785.1 uncultured Lachnospiraceae bacterium
TATAATTCTTAAGGAAAGTATCAGATTCAGAGCAGACAAAGAGAGCAGCTTTATACAAAAGATAAAACTGCTCTGAATGTGATTCTTTCCAATTGTACCAAGCCGCGGACGATCAGCCGGTAAGTGTATGGGGATAGCATTCTTTTCCTTTGGTTAAAATGCTGCTATTTTTGAAAGGATAGATGGCATAGAAACCACTTTTTTGTGTAACTTCATGGGAGCGTTTTATAAATGGGCATGCTTCGCAAGCCTTCTTGCGGAGGCTTAGAAAAAAATCTATTCAGTGGACAGACACTTTGATCAGGAAGTACCATAAGTCCTTCCGATGCCCTGCATCCCGAAGCATCCACATTCCGGACAGACGCGAATGTCGATCTTCCACACCGCTTTTATAAGCTCAGCCATGGATAGATGGACATATCTTGCCTGGAAACGCTGATGTCCCTGAAGGGTAAATATCAGCTTCAGGTTTTTGCTTTTTCCCCGGTTATTCAGGAACCCATAGTATCGGATCTTCTGGAAGCCGCAGGGCAGCACATGCATCAGATAACGGCGGATGAACTCTGTGTTCTCCAGGGTGACGGTCCTGCGCGGCTCGCCAGGCTTCCGTCCTCTGGCGGAAAAAGAGACCTGTTGGTTATCTACAGAAATGAGGCGGCTGTTTCCGATAGCTATTTTGTGGGTATATCTCCCAAGATATTCCATCGCATTTCCGAAGCCGTTGAAGGTTTCTTTGATGTAAGGGCACCAGTCTTTTTCATAAAGGCCATTGCGAAACCCGGCCCATTCGTAAGAATTCCGCAGCTTTTCACAGGAAGAGGAAAATACCAGCTTGCCGCTTTTATAAAGGGAATCCAGTTCAGCAAGATATTTCCCCCTGAATTTGTTCCGGAGGACCTTTACCGGGATGAAAAAATGATTGATGGATTTACGGATCCTATGGTCCGGTGTAAGCCCGCCGCCGGAAATAATACAATGCATATGCACATGATAGAGCATTTCCTGATTCCAGGTATGGATGACCTGTATGATACCGGGTGTTGCGCCGAGGTACTTTTTGCACGAAGAGAGTTCCAAAAGGGTCCTGGCGCAGCATCTGTGGAGCAGTCCATAGAGGAGCTGCTGGTTACAGTAGATAAGGCTGTTCAACTCATGGGGAAGAGTAAAGACGACATGGAAATAAGGCGCATCTATCACTTCAGCCCTCCGCTTATCCACCCAGATTTCCTGATTCACAGCCTGGCAGTTGGGGCAGTTGCGGTTGCGGCAGGAATTGTTATGGAATTCGGTATGCCCGCAGTCGGGGCACTGGGAAACGTTGATGCCAAAGGAACCGGATTTACAGCCCATGATGGCACGGGATGCTTTTTTCTGAACATCCGACTGGAAGCAGCCGGAAGAGCTAAACGCTTCATAGGAAAACTCCCAGACCTGCTGGATCTTAGACCTGTCCATGGGAAACACCTCCCATCTGGTCAAAAGGGCTTACTGCATTTCCCGTGCCATTAGAAGCGAGATGTACATAAATCGTAGTGGAATTTAATGACTTATGTCCGAGGAGCGCTTTAATGGTGAGCAGGTCAGTGCCGTTTTCATAAAGGTGGGTGCCAAATGCGTGCCGAAACGTATGGCAGGAGAAACGGTGCTCCCAGCCAAGTTCAGCTTCTTTGGCGGCAATAAACTGGTTTACCGTATAAGAGGCCATGGGCTTTTGGGAATTATCACGGTTAGGGAAGAGGAATCCCATGGGCCTGCCGGCATGGAACCAGTACTGTGTCAGGATATCCAGTGCATTCCGGGAAAGGATGGCATAACGGTCAGAACGTGCCTTGGAATGACGGATATGTATGCGCATGGAAGAGCGGCTGATATCCTCGTAGCGGAGGGAGCAGGCTTCGCCAACCCGCAGCCCGGCAGAATACAGGAGAGAAAGAACCGCCTTGTGCTTGAGGTTGGAAAAAGACTGGATAAAATACCAGACCTCATTTTGTGTAGGAACAAAAGGAAGGTAGGAATCAAATCTGCGCATAGGGAGCTGTGTGGCATCCCAGGGTTTGTGCAAAACGTAAATGGTGAAGAAACGGAGCTGGGAAATGCAGTGGTTCATAGTGCGGTCAGAAAGACCTTTCTCTCTCTGGAGCCACCGGATAAAATCACGCAGTTCATCCCAGGAGACATCTTCGGGCATCTTATGGAGGATGCCGGAAAGATAATCCAGGTAAGCACGGATGTAGGTAGAATAAGATGTTACAGTATGGTCAGTAAGACCGCGCAGGGAGATCATCTCCCGGAAAGCAGATAAATATTTGTCCATAATGGAACCTCCTTGAAAAAATGATGGAAAAGTGAGGGAAACATCATTTATGTGGAGGCGGGCGGTAAAAATTTTTCGAAATATAGTTGTTGAGTTTGAAAATCCATGATAACATAAGCATAGCAGTTTTTGTTGTGTTTTAAGTTGTCTTGTGGTGATTCAACAATAAAACATATATACAAAAACTGCTACTATTATTTTGTGAAAAATGAAAATTTTAAGAAAAAAGTGTAATTTCACATACTTAGGGCTAGCCGCCGCGCTAGCGGCTTGGTACAATGTAATTAATGATCTGAGCCAGGAAATGGCTTAGAGATGGTGG
>CAMQZX010000370.1 GCA_947039785.1 uncultured Lachnospiraceae bacterium
ATGTGTCCTGTTGAGAAATTGAAGTTTTACCTTGTGGAATATATACTAATAACCATCAAGGGCGAGGTGAAAAATAAGTCAAAATGACGAATGAACGGCGCCGATTCGTAAATACTATTCGTGAAATAAACGGATTAAAGGGCTTACAACTCAGCTTGAATGTACAAAAGACAGAAAGAGGGAGTCAGCTAGGAGAAAAGTAACGGCTTTAAAAATGGCAATATACAACTATTGAGCGGTTAAAACAAAAAGTATTTTGGGAGGAAATGTAATGAGCAATAATATTAAAGATCCCAGCAACTGGGTAAAAACAAGTTCCCAGTATGGCTATTATAAGCTGGACAAAAGAGAGGTAATCGGCTACTCATCCATCGACTTTGCAATGAATCTGGTTTTCCAGTGTATTGCACTTTACATCAGTTATTTCTATACAGATATTTTTGGAATCAAGCCAGGACATGTGGCGATTCTGTTTGCGGTGTCCAGGTTGTGGGATGCAATCAATGACCCAATGATGGGTACCATCTGTGAGAGACTTTCTCCGAAGAAAGGAAAATATTGGGTTTACATCATGTGGGGCTCCATTCCGTTTGGTGTTGTGGCAATTTTAACTTATACCACACCAGGCTTTTCTTACAACATGAAACTTGTCTGGGCGGCGATTACATATAATTTGCTGAATATGTTATACACATTTATTATTCAGCCGTATATTTCGGCAGCATCTCTGATGACCAACGATCAGGATGAACGTACCCGTCTGCAGTCCACGCGTATGATGCTTGCTCAGTCCGGCGGTGTTGTGTGCGCCATCATGCTTCCAAACTTAAGCGGATTTTTCACAAAGTATATGACGCTGGCACAGGGATACATGGTTACAACAGCCATTATGGCAGTGGTTATGGTTTCTATCCTGATGTGGGGGTCACACCAGATTGTAGAGAGAATTCCGGCTCCGCCCATTGACCCTAACAACAAAGCAAATATCAAAGACGTATTTACTCTGTTGTTTACAGTAGGCCCTGTATTTATCATGTTTGTTCTGTTTTTAGGTGTTTACACTCTGAGTCAGGTACAGTCAACCATGGGTGCTTATTATATTAAATATTATGCTGGCCGTGAAGATATGCTTTCCTGGTTCTCCATGATGATGATGCTTCCGTCCGTGTTCGGAGTACCTTGTGTCCCATGGCTGACTAAGAAAGTAAAGAAAAAGGGAACTGTAATGGTTGGTCTGGCACTGGCTGCCGCAGGAGCACTGCTTCTCTACTTCATGCCGCCGACAGCTTTGACAGGAATGATGGTTTCCCGTGGAATTACATCATTTGGATATGGTATTTTGATGGGCATTCTCTGGGCCATCATCACAGACCCGGTAGAATATGCAGACTGGAAGACTGGAAAACGTTATACAGCTATCGTAATGACACTGATTGGTCTTGGAATCAAATTTGCGATGATCATCGGTGGGTCCGTTCCAACAGCGATTATGGAATCCTGTGGCTATGTAGCCAATGAAGTTCAGTCAGAGCAGGTTATTTCCGCAATTCGTAACCTGACCGCGTTGCTTCCTCTGGCAGTGGTTGTGGTAACTATGGTAATCTTCGGTGCATTCTATCATCTGAATGAAGAGAAGGTAGCTGATATCCAGAAACAGATTGCAGAGCGCAATGCAAACAGAGGATAGTTAAACGAAAAATTGATTGATAAAATAAATAATTTTCGGGAGGTAGACAATGAAGCAAGTAAATGTTGTGAAAGTAGGAAGCTTAAGAGATCCAGATGAGAGCAAGCGCGGTCGTGTTGCTGTTGTGGATGTCCCTTTGAGAGAAATCGGACCGGAAGAAGTTAAGATTAAAGTTGCTTACTGTGCCATCTGCGGTTCTGATCCACATCTGGTAGAAAATATTTTTGGATGGGAAGTACCTTTTGGTATTGGACATGAAATCTCTGGTGTGATTGTAGAACTTGGCGAGAAAGCTACTGCCAAAGGATTAAAGGTGGGTGACAGAGTTGCCGGTAACTTCCTTGGCTTCTGCGGAAAATGCTATTATTGCCAGAATGGACAGCAGCAGTTTTGCCCACACGCAGAAGAATACAATTTCCCAGGATTCAGCGAGTACATTATCTGGCATGAGTCTCAGGTATACAAGCTTCCGGATGACATCAGCCTGAAAAAGGGATGTATGCTGGAGCCGATTTCCATCATCACCCGTCTCATGGACAAGGCAGACGTGAAATTTGGTCAGAGAGTTGCAATCTCAGGTGGCGGCCCAATCGGACTTCTGGCATTGCAGTCCCTGAAAATGTATGGCGCCAGCAGCGTTACCGTCATCGAGCCAATTGAAGCCAGAAGAGAGATTGCATTGAAATACGGCGCTGATTATGTAATCGACCCTGTAAACAGCAATTTGAAGGAAGAAGCAGACAAACTGACAGGCGGCCTTGGATATGATGTGGTTCTGGATTGCTCTGGTTCCATACACGCAGTTCATGGACTTCCGCCAATCACAGCCAAAGGCGGAAAGCTGATTTACGGTGCACAGTATCCTAATGATTTTGAGCTGTCTCTTATACACATCTCCGAGCCCACGAGACTACGCTGCATC
>CAMQZX010000371.1 GCA_947039785.1 uncultured Lachnospiraceae bacterium
GATATGTATTTTGCCACTCTGTCACAGGAGGATTTTTTGCGAACTGCTTTTATCTCAATCGATTCTGAAATCAATCGTTTACATTTTTGATAAAAGAACTTTACCTCTGATATGCTCAAAAGCTTATGTCATTTCTGCAAAAACTCAGTCATGTGCTTTCGATACCAGAGAGGCATCATGTTCCTCTGACAACGGGGATTTCGCCTGGCCTTAATACCGATGGTCTGGAAAAATTCTTGCCAAAGCTCCGTGTACTCATCTCGCTCCCTCTCCAGTTCCTTAAATTTTTCTACTTCATTCTGTGACAGCATAGTCATATAAAATGCTTCATCTTTGGGATGTACTGCCGCCAGGCTGCGCTTGTCATCAATCATAATCCAGTATTCAGACGGCATTCTATCTGCAAAATGCTCTGCCACCATGGGAAGTACATTACATTTGGGCTCTATATGGCTGACATATACCTTTCCGTTTACAGAAGTAAAACGTGTAAATTCCCGGAAATAATGTGTTTCATTGGCAACCTTTCTGCCCAGCTCCAGAATCCGCACAACAGGAGCCTCTGTAAACATCTCTGTAACCCTGCTTCCCCTGGCAAAGCCCAAAATCATAAAGCGGTATATGGCATCCAAGCGATCTGCTTCAAAAGACATAGCTGCCCGAAAAATCTGTCTGTAAGCCTTAAAAGAAATCTTATTTTTTACTGAACGAATTACTTTCTCTGTTTTTTCCTCATCTGCATCCACATGAATATATTCACAAAACAGCTCCGTCTGCTCCAGCGGCTCCAATTCCAGTCGAATATTACTGTGTCCTTTTCGGCTGGCCCATGCATCATAGATGCAAGTCATCATGGATTCAAATCTCTCGTCACAAGTATATATATACATATGTCCTCCCAAGTAATATCTCAGCTTCTGTTTCGTTCCTTTACGCCTGCATGCCAAAATCACTAAACAGTGACATCTGCTGATACTTATTTTTATGTGCCACTTCCCAGTTTTCCTTATTGTCACTGTTGATTAATTGACGGGTGATATACTGCTCTTCCACCGGTGTATTGTACATCATTTTTCCTCCGCAAGTGATAAAATAATGAGCACGCTTCAATACCACCCCCATTTTCTTCAGATGAGGAAAATCCACCTTACCATATCGTCTCGCCTGCATAATCCGGATGGCGGACTTTGGTCCCACTCCAGGAATTCTTAATACCACGTCATAAGGTGCTGTGTTAATCTCCACCGGAAAAATCTCCAAATGCCGAAGAGCCCATTCGCATTTCGGGTCTAACAGTTCATTGAAATTGGGGCGCTCCTGGGACAGCAGCTCATCTGCCTGAAATCCATAAAAGCGCAAAAGCCAGTCTGCCTGATACAGACGATGCTCCCGAAGAAGAGGCACTGGTGTATCCAGGGCAGGAAGGACACTGTCTTCGTTAAGCGGAACATAAGCGGAGAAAAATACCCGCTTCAAATCATAAGATTGATACAGATACTGAGTAGTTTTAATCAAACTGTAATCGGTCTCAGGAGTAGCACCGATAATCATCTGAGTACTTTGTCCTGCGGAGGCAAAAGAACGATTGGGAACTTCCTTTTTCACCGGGGCGGGCAGTTCCAGGCTTTTTTTCTTGCCTTCAATTAATTTATCCGAAAAAATGCTATTCTCCAGATATCGATTCCCGTAACTTCTCTCCATACGGGCCTCCTTACCCAGGGCAAGCCGGTGAGCCGCAATGGTCTCTGTCACCTTCCCCATGGGATTTAAAATTGCCTTGTGAGTCTTGTTGGGCGCCAGCTTCTTCATGCCCTCTTCTGTGGGCAGCTCCAGATTAATGCTCATACGGTCTGCCAGATATCCGGCCGTCGTCAATAAATCATCTGGTGCACCAGGGACTGCCTTCACATGGATATATCCATTAAAACGATAGATGGAACGCAGAAGATACAGTGTTCTGCAAATCTGTTCCATGGTATAGGTGGGATTACGGTCCACACCGGAGCTTAGAAACAAACCTTCTATATAATTTCTCTTATAAAATTCTATGGTAATCTCACAGATTTCCTCCGGTGTAAAGGCAGCACGCTCAATGTCATTGGAAACCCGGTTCTGACAGTATTTACAATCATAAATACAGTGGTTTGTCATTAACACCTTCAAAAGAGAAATACACCTGCCATCTGAGGCAAAGCTATGGCAAATACCGCAGGCTGCTGAATTCCCCAGAAAGCCTTTCTTACCTTTGCGGTCCACACCGCTGGAGGTACATGCCACATCATATTTCGCCGCATCTGCCAAAATGTGCAGCCTCTCCTGTAAAGACTTTTCTTTCACAATTTCCATTCTGGGATACCTCCTCTGCCAATTGTATAAGCATAATCAAACATTAGTTTGGAACAGGTGTTCCCACTAATATTAACACGATTTTACATACAGGTCAAGGTTCCTGATCTTTTTTTCTGAACAAAATATATAAAAAACGGAAGTTATCCCTTTGTGGACAAAACCTCCGTCTTTACTAATTTTATTTTACTCCATTTTATTTGCAGGTTGCCATGACCCATTCCTCCATTTGTTTATTATTATACATCTATGTTAAGAAT
>CAMQZX010000372.1 GCA_947039785.1 uncultured Lachnospiraceae bacterium
CGATGCAGCGTAGTCTCGTGGGCTCGGAGATGTGTATAAGAGACAGATACAATGTAAATCTATTCTATTCATTCGATTGCTCCGCCTTCTCTATTGCCTGGGCTGCAGCCTCACGGATTCCTCCGGAGCTGAAAGTAGCACCGCTTATGGTATCCACATCGGCTGACTGAGCCTGAACAATATCTTCTGTAATCTCTTGTGCCATGGTCAGATAAGCTCCGTCCTCATCTCTGGCAGATACAATCCTGACTTCCGTAATCTGGCCGCCTTCCACCTCTATTTCCACCTCAATGATTCCTCCGAATCCCTGGCCTTCCCCTATAAAGGTTCCGTCCGCCAGACCGGATTTCTGCAAAGTATCCATCTCCTGGGTAACAGCCAATGTTTGCTGTGCCCGGGCTTCTTTGGCTTGTGCCACAGTCATCTGACTGCCCTCAAGTTCAGCTGTCAGACGGGCAATATCTTCCTGCTTCCCCCTCACTTCCAAAACCATGTTGTATCCTGTCAGAATTCCTATCATCATCAACATATTGATTGCTTTTATCACTAACTTTTTCATATTCTTGTCACACCATTTTCCTAAAATTAACGCCGGGCATTGTTTAATGCCTGAGCACAGGCATCAATAATGGATTTAGAGGAACAGGTTGCTCCTGAAACGGCATCAATGTCTTCTGTGCTGTTTTTCTCCAGAATCTGAGTCACCACACCGGGACGCCGCTTCGTTCCGTTGGCTGCCTTTGTGATGTAATTTATGTTTTCATCAATGTAAAGCGGACCGCCTCCTGCAATGTCTGTGATGGATTGGATAACATCATCTTTTATGGTGACTTTCAAAGACAAGGTATATTCCTCAAAGTCCTCATATTTGTCCGGCAGACAGGGCACCTCCACCATATATTCTCCGTCGACAAAGATGGATGGAGTTGGGGTCTCGGTAAGTGTTGGTGTAGGAGTTGGCTCACTGTCATCGTCATCTGGTGCCGGGGTTTCTGTAATGGTAGGCTCTGGTGTTGGTGTAGGAGTCTCTGTTGGTGTGGGAGTTGGCTCTCCCTTTGTTGCTTTTTTGGCTTCAGCTATGGCTTCTTTAATAGCTTCCAGAATTCCATTGGAGCTGAAGGTAGCTCCTGACACCACATCCACTTTCAGCTTCTGCTTGCTGATCACCCGATTAAGCACTGCCTTGGCGCGATCTATGTAAGCTTTGTCATCTCCCTCCACGTCAGTGATGAGAATATATTTGATGGTCTTATCCTGAATCACTACTGCCACTGTAATATCACCCATATATCCCTCGCCGGTTCCATAGTAAACGCCATCCTTGTATGGAAACTTACCAGTGGGGATTTTTGTCCCTGTTTTGTTATTTGTGTTTTCGTCGTTTCTCCTGTTGTTCTCATTTTTTGTACTGCTGTTATTATTCGTCACAGCAGCCTGGCTCAAAGCATCCCTGACAGCCTCAATTATTCCTACAGAACTGTAAGTAGCTCCTGACACTGTATCCACATTTGTGCTTTGAGAGGAAACAATATTGGATAAAATGCTGGAAGCCTGCTGAATATAACTGCTTCCATCGCTGTGCTGAGTAATATCAATGGTAGAAATCTTACCATTTTTTACTACCACCTTGACGGTAATAGGTCCAGCAAAACCTGTTCCGGAACCATAATAGGTACCATCTTTATAAGCCGCCGGATCCTGCACAGTGGCCAGAGTAGACGGTTTGGAAGTTCTGGAAGTATTTTGGGAGCTGGAACCTGCCGGTGCTGTGTTGGTATCTTTCTCACCAGTCAGAGCGTTTTTTACAGCATTTATGATGCCTCGGGAACTGTACGTAGCTCCTGATATCACATCTACATCCAATTTCTGGGAACAAATGATCTTGTCAATCACTCCCTTCGCCCGGTTAAAGAAGGCATCGTCATCTGCTTCCACGTTTACCACTGTAATATCGGTAATTGTTTTATCTTTAATCTGCACAGATACAGTAATTTTACCGGCATATCCTTCTCCCACACCCCGATAAGTTCCATCTTCCAAGTCAAAGCTGCCAGTACCAACAGGTGTCTGTTTTTTTTCTGTGTCTTTCTCTTCCGTCTTTTTTATCGAAGAATCCGATGTTTCCTCTTCTGACACAGGCAATTCTATTGCCGCCTGATCCCAGGTAATCTGCTCTGCCTTCACTTCATATACAGGAGGGGAATAATCTTGCAGAGAAACCCCAATACAGCCTGCTAAAACAAATGTAGACAGCATGGGAGCCGCTACCAATAACTTTTTCCAATATTTTCTTGCCTCTCTGAATTTTTTCATGATAATCTCTCTTCTTCTGGGAAATATTTTAATATGGGTTAGTACTATCTAACCCTAACAATCTTACCATCTCTAAAGTTGTGCGTCAATAGATTACGTTTCCCACAAATGATCATAAATTATCAAAAGAGCATATCATTATATAGCCTCCAGACAATGAGCACTTTGATAAAGATAATAAAAAGGGGCAATCGGTTAATACCGATTTTTGAATCCTAATATTTAAGAAAGAGAC
>CAMQZX010000373.1 GCA_947039785.1 uncultured Lachnospiraceae bacterium
TTCATTGAGCCTTATTTTTTCGACTCATTTTTTCATAGACTACTTGACACTACCTACTTGTTATTGATAGCCTTAGTATTGACTTTTTTCACATTTTTGTAAATTGTTTTCAGACTATTGTCATTATTTGTGTTATGACAATAAATTGACGGGTATTTTATAGAGACTCATTTAATTTTCAATAATAATCAAAAAAGAGGGGAATAATCTGCCATGTACCGTACCAGCAATAGATTCTCTGGAAGGTGTCGCTGGAATATATGAAAAGCATCAGACAAGAAAAAATGTAAATTAAGCAGAGTTGCAGTAAAGAGCAAAAATACAAAAAGGGATGAAATCTTACCCGAAAGTTCATCGATTTCATCCCTTTTTGTATTTCATTTTATCCTTTCAGCGCACACTCTGCGCTTACTCTGTGTCATGGCGGCTATCGTCCTTTTGATAGCTTAAGATATCACTGACCTCACAGTCTATGATCTCACAAAGGCGGTTAATGCTGTGGGTACTGATGTCTCCGCCTTTTCTCAGACGTGCCAGTAAAGAAGAGCTGACACCGCATTTACGAGTAAGCTTGTATTGTGAAATGTTTTTTCTCTTTAAGGTCTTCCAAAAATTATCGTATGTGATCATTGCCCTCTCCTTGTAATTATGATTTCTGTGCCATTTCTCCGAATAGAAACTCTATCTTCATGCAGAAAAAGAAGCTTATCATTGCTGATCCCACAGATATAGCTGATATCCACACTGTAAAACCCCGCCAGCCGCACCAGATATTCTATGGGTATCCGCAAGCGGCCGTTAATTATCGGAATTCTCACACTCCTCAAAAATAGGCGAAAAAATCACACGAAAGATTGACAAAAAGCCCTTTTCCGTGCTATACTCAGCTAGTAATCGTTGTTGAAGCAAGTATTTCTTTATCACATACAACAATCATTCAAAATTCATAGAGGGGATTGGTCAAATGGCATGACAGGAGTCTCCAAAACTCTTAGTGGGAGTTCGATTCTCTCATCCCCTGTTTCTAAAATCCGGAAATAACTGTTTTCGGATTTTTATTATGCAGTTTTTTTCTAACATTATCACATAATGCTTTAAATTCCACAATATAGCGACAAAAAGGCCACCTGCAAGATTACTGTCCGCCCGTAGAATGCTACAGCGGGCAGGTCACCTCAAATGTATTTTCTTATATTCTTCCCGTACTTCCAGCGGAACAAGACTCCCTCCGGTGGCCCATGCAATATGCACAGCAGATTCCACACAGTCAGTGAGATTATTCTTCTTCAGATAAGCTTGTGTCTCAGTACTGCGCATCAGTTTCACAGGTCCCTGAAAAGCAGCGCAGGCACTTGGCTCCAGAAAAATACCTTCACTTTCCAACAGGTCTCTCATATAATCGTACAGCTTTGCATCTCTGATGGTAAATTCACCGCTGAGGTGAGGCTTCATAATACTTCCCACAAATCCAGACGGTCTGCCGACTGCCAGACCATCTGCGTGGGTAAGACCTGTCAGACCTATATCCTGCACAGATACTTCGCTGTTTAATCCTGTTGCCATTCCAACTACCATGCAGGGAGCTTGTGTCGGCTCCACAAAGAAACAGTGCACAGCATCTTGAAATACCTGCTTCAATCCAAAGCTAATTCCGCCGGGAGCACCGCCCACACCACATGGGATGTAAACAAACATTGGATGTTCTTTGTCTACCTTTACCTGTAATTCTTCTAACTGCCCAACCAGCCTCTTTGCTGCCACCGCATATCCCAAAAACAGATTTCTGGAATTCTCATCGTCCACAAAATAACTCATTGGATTCCCGTCGGACAATCTTCTTCCATTTTTCACTGCTTCGCTGTAATCTGACTCATATTCCACAACAGTTACTCCATGACTTCTGAGCAGGTCTTTTTTCCATTGCTTCGCATCTGCTGACATATGAACAACCACATCGTAACCAATGGCGGCACTCATGATACCAATGCTCATACCAAGGTTTCCGGTGGAGCCAACCTGGATTGTATACTGTTTAAAAAATGCTCTGGCTTCTTCAGATGCCAGCTTCTCATAATTATCCTCCATTGTCAGAAGTCCATGTTCCAGTGCCAGTTCTTCCGTGTGTTTGAGGACTTCATAAATTCCCCCTCTTGCTTTAACAGAACCGGCAATTGCCAGATGACTATCTTGCTTCAGCAGAAGTCTTCCTGTCAGCCCACTTTCATATTTTTCGTTGATCAGCTTCTGCATTTTGGGAATCGGAGTCAGAACAGATTCAATGATTCCATTTCTGTCATTTGTCTCCGGAAAACATTTCATAATAAATGGTGCAAAACGAAGCAACCTTGCCTCAGCATCTTCCACATCCTTCATAGTCAGTTCCGCACACTTACAAGCTGCCTGAAAATCAGTTTTATCCGGATTTATCCAAATAATTTCCTTTTCGCTTTGTATATCTTTTAAAAGAGGATTTTCCATAATCATATTTCTGAGATTCATATCAGTCTCTTATACACATCTGACGCTGCCGACGAAGC
>CAMQZX010000374.1 GCA_947039785.1 uncultured Lachnospiraceae bacterium
CTTGTTTTTTGTGCAAGACGCAATAACAAACAAATTTAATTGGTGATTTTTATGCTATTTTCACAATAAATTGTGTCTTCGACAAAAATACCATATTTTCTGCATGTATCAACCTTTGTTTCTGTTGTTTTACGGTTATTTTTGATTTATAATTGTTTTCCAATGGGATTCTACCACAAAACCCAACATAAAACAATAGTATTTTATGTTGTTTCTTGTCTATTTGGAAATTTTTACTACCGCCTTTACAATCTCAGCCTTTTCCTGAACGCTTCTGTCCATAGCCGTCTGGATATCGTCAAAGTCAAAAATATGTGTAGCAATTCCCTTTAAGTTCACTTTACCCTGTGCCACCGCTTCAATTGCCATTGGATAAATATGACGATAACGGAATACAGTCTTAAAGGTAACCTCTTTGTCGAGAGCCAGGCTCATCATCATATTCATCATGCCCGTCTTGCCATAGCCGACTAATACGATATTAGAGCCTTTACGTACCAACTGGATTGCCTGATTAGTGGTAATCTCTGTACCTGCAGTCTCGATAGCCAGATCAAAGCCCTCTCCGCCTGTGATTTCATTGGTTCTCTCGAAAATATCTTCTTTCATGCTGTTAATTACACCGTCAGCCCCCAGCTCCAGAGCTTTCTCCAGACGTTTCTCCATGATATCAACCACATATACTCTGGATACTCCTCTTGCTTTCAGGGCCATCGCGGATACAAGACCGATACATCCTGCGCCAAATACAACGGCAGTCTGTCCCACATGTGCCTCGCCCTGGTTTGCTGCATGGAATCCAACAGCCAGCGGCTCAATAAGAGCACCTTCCAGTGTGCTCATGTTCTCTGGCAATTTGAAGCACAGATTTGCCTCATGAGCAACATACTCCTGAAACACACCATCTACCGGAGGAGTTGCGAAGAATACAACGTCTGGGCAAAGGTTATATTTACCTTCTCTGCAGAATTTACATTTTCCACATGTTTTTCCAGGTTCAAGGGCGACTTTGTCTCCCACTTTCAGATGAGTTACATTTTTACCCACTTCCACTACCACTCCCCCTGGTTCATGGCCAAGTACGAAAGGAGGCTCTACCACATAGTCACCAATTCTGCCCATCTCATAATAATGCATATCACTTCCGCAGATTCCTACGTAATCAAGTTTTACCAGAACCTCATCATCTGCCGGAACCGGAATCGGTCTCTCCTCATATCCCATTTTTCCAATTCCATTCATTACTGCAACTTTCATTGTACCTTCCACAATAAGTACCTCCTTAAAATTAATAAATTAAATATTTTAAATAGAATCAATATACTTCTCAATCTGCAATACTGCAGCTCCATAGGCAATGGCTTCTATCCGGTACCGACAGGCGCTGACATAATCTCCGTTGTCCTCGAAAATATTTTTCTTGGCCACCATTTTCCGAAACCGTTCCATATATGGTTCCATATAACTGCCCACATAGCCTCCAAGAACTACTTCGCAGTCATAGCACATTCGCAGATTATCTACTGCTATCGCCAGGTCTTCCAGATATCTGTCCCAGATTTCTGCATATTCAGAATCTCCCGCTTCCAGCTTCAGAAAAAATGCCTCCAAATTACCATCATTTAGGTCTGCCAGCCTCAAGGCCGAACAAAAAGCGTCCAAACATCCCTGCTTTCCGCAATAACACTGTCTTCCCTTAGGATGTATCACCATGTGCCCGAACTCACCGCTTCGCCAGTTGCTTCCCAAATACATCTTTCCATATATACTGTCTAGATACTCTACGCCATTCCCCACACTTTGTCGAAGAACAAAAGAACCTCCCACAGTATTACTCAAAGACAAATAGACCATATTACTGGTCTGAGAATCTCTCACACATTCAACCATAGCAGCCGCGTTAGCATCATTTACCAATACACAGGGATAGGGGATATGCTGACAGATTTGTTCCAGTGGCACATTCTGTAAATCCAATGTATGTGCACGTACAACCTTCTGCTTTTCATGATCCACAATTCCCGGAACGGCAATTCCCACGCCAACAATCTTCTCTTTTGGAATCTCACAGTTCTTCACAAATTCGTCCAGAATCTGACTTAATTGAATAAAATATTCATCACAAAAGACAAACTTTCTCCGAATCCTGGTGTATTTTAATACTTCCTCTGCAAGATTCACCAAAACCATACTTACATGATTTCGGGTGATATCAAGGCCCAGAGCATAACAGAAATCCTTCACCGGTGCAATTGCTTTTGCCTTCCTGCCGCCTGTTGATTTGAAGACGCCAACCTCTTCAACCACCTGCAGCTCAGTCAGTTCCTTCACCATCTGAAGCACTGTCGGGCCGCTCATCCCAAGGGCAGAAGCAACATCAGACATAGCTGTCTTGCCTGTGTTGTTGATATAGCGAAATACACGATTCCGGTTCAGCTTCTTAACTTCCATATTACTTGTCCCACGTCTCATGCTCTCACCCGCTTCGCCCTTTGCTTTCTTTATTTACTTTTATAATGTGTTTAATTAAGTC
>CAMQZX010000375.1 GCA_947039785.1 uncultured Lachnospiraceae bacterium
TAAGTATTCTTATAATGCATCTCCATTATAAATCTTTATATTTCCCATCTCTTATCACGCAAAAAATGAAATGATTAAAGCTACTACAAATCCGGAACCACCAACCAGTGTCTCCATAATGGTCCATGTCTTAAGTGTCGTCTTTTCATCCAGCCCTACCAAAGACTTCACCAGCCAGAATCCAGAATCGTTAAAGTGTGAACACACGGTTGCGCCGCCGGCTACTGCTGCTGTGGTACAGGCAAGATACAATGGTGACAATTCACTGATGCCAGGAAGGGCTGCCACAATACCGGCTGCCATTGTCATAGCTACGGTAGCAGAACCAACACTGATACGTACCAGTACAGCAATGATAAATGCCAGTACTACAATCGGAAGATTCATGGAAGCTACTGCATTTCCGATGATATCTCCAAGTCCTGAATACTGAAGTACATATCTGAGCACACCACCGCAGGCGGTAACCAGAAGAATCAGACCTGTAGGCTCCAGGGATTTTGTCATAACAGACTCAAGCTCTTTTAATGTGTACCCGTACTTGGTTCCCAGTGCAAACATCGCTACGATGGTAGCAATCAAAAGTGCCACAAATGGCTCTCCCAGGAACTCAAACAATGGTGCAACACCAGATAACACAGGAATAACTCCGCAAAGAGAATCCATAATAATGAAAAACAGTGGAATCAGGATTACTCCAACGATCAAACCAAAACTTGGCAGTTTGGATTCATCAATATCGGCCTGATTGGCTACATGCTCCGGTACCGGAACGTAATACTTCTTACCACAGATTGCTCCCCAAATGGGACCTGCAACGATCATCGCGACAACGCCACAGAAAACGCCTACTAAAATTACCCATCCCAGTTCAACATTTAACATGGTTGCCACCAGCACCGGACCAGGTGTGGGCGGGATAAATGCATGTCCCACTGCCAGACCTGCTAATAGAGGAATTACATAAAACAGTGAGGAACGATTGGTTCTCTTTGCCAGTGAAAATGCAAGTGGAATCAGGATGATAAGACCGGCATCAAAGAATACCGGCATTGCGATAACAAGACCTGTAATACCAAGGGCCCATGCCGCTTTCTCATCACCAAACCGTTTGACCATAGTGACCGCCAGCGTCTGAGCGCCGCCCGACACTTCCAGTATGGCACCAAACATGGAACCCAGACCTACTAACAATGCAATACCTTTTAACGTATTACCGATACCATCGTTTACCGCCGTAACGATGTCTGCCGCAGGCATTCCTGCGATTAAGCCAATTGCGATTGCTCCTACCAAAATCGCGATCATGGCCTGCACATTGAACTTGATGATCAGAACCAGCAGAATTATCAATCCGATAATCGCTGCGATCACCAGTCGTGTTGGATTTAGAACTACACCTTCAGACATATTTTGATCCTCCTTTTTCATTGTTTTTCTGCCAAATCATCTGATGTCTTATGTCTATGTTCAGAATATATCATATTAGCTAATATTTTTCAATATTTGTCTGATGTTTTATATCCATTTCTCTGTTTTAGACAAAAAAATCAGAGGGTTTTTATGCATATTACCCTCTGATCCATGGTTTTATACGTATTTGGTTATTTATTTTTTCGAAAACGGTCATAATTCATCAGATGTTTCTTGTTTCTCCTCCTGATGTTCCTTCCACTGCTTCATAATTGCCTGCCTGTTATAAGTCAGATGCATCACCATAGCGCAGCGCGCTCCTGTGGAATCATGCTCTGCTATGGCATTTGTAATTGCCCTGTGGGTTGTAATTGTCTCTTCCCGAAGAGTACGATGGGTAATATTGACAAATGTGGTAATAGCTGTATGAATAATAGGTATCAAGGACTCCACGACTCTGTTCTTACTGCAGCTTGCAATACAAGTATGAAAGTCCACATCCTTGACCACATGATCCACATCCTGAAGATACAGCCTCTCCACTTCATCACACAATGTGATCAGTTGTCTTATGTCTTCCTCTGTGGCATATTCCGCCGCCTTAGCCGCAATCTCCGGCTCCAGCATCAGTCTGACATCAAACAGTTCCAATGCCAGCTTATACTTATCGTCCAGCTTTGAAATTCCCAAAGGATCCTCGTCTATATAATGTGTACTGCAGACAAAAGTACCCGCACCTCTCCGTACTTCCAAAACACCTTTGGTGACAAGCCCTTTTACCGCTTCCCGAATAGTACTCCTGCCTACGCCGAACATTTCAGCCAACTCAAACTCATTGGGCAGCTTATCCCCAATTTCAAAGGGCCTGGACTGAATATAATCCATTAATTCCTCTTCAATCTGTGACCCCAGCAATTTCCTTTCTGCATGCTTCAGTTGATGCATGATGCTCACTCCCTCCGTTACAATCATCAGACAACTTAATTATACAAATTGTGAGGTCTTATGTCAATTCATCGCAGTTATATTTTTATTGTTAACGATATAAAAGTTACTGTTCACACACCACTGTCCCGCGAGGTGTTTTGGGGCTGATGGCACCA